>JBBQQP010000161.1:0-7571 GCA_038215675.1 Chitinophagales bacterium
TACGGACTTTGCGGCTGTTATTTTTTTGGGCGCAGCAGACAACTTTTTGCCAGGAGTTTGTGCAAACAAACCAACAGCAATCAGCATCAAACAACAGGTAATTACATAAATTTTTCTCGCCATAAAAATAAAATTTTGGCAAAGGTAATTGTATGAAACCTTATATAAATTACTGGCTATTGTTGCCTGAATGTTATACATTGGGCGCAGATTAAATGGGTGTATCCCAAATTGTCGCAGGAGCAGGTGGGTGGTGAGAACAACGCCTACGACCAAGCCCCGGTCGGTGTCACCGGCCAAAATCAGGAGTGACAAATTGGGATGCACCCGCTTAAATTGGCGTATGGGTTACAAATCTGGTAACGGTATGTTGGATATTGAAGACACCTGATGCACGCCAAAGGAGCCAGACTTAAAGAAAAGCGCTTCCCATTACCACAGTCTGTTAGAAAGGTAGGCAACCCTGCAAGACAATTTGAATACACTCTATTCATTTTTGCCATCAATGCCTTAAATTTGCCCATCTATTTACAGGCTGTTTAATCAATTCCAGTATATAAAGCTCACCAGCATAACATACATTATAAGTAGCTGTAATAACAAGTAACAAACAACCTAAGAATTTATGGCAGACGTTTTTGAAAAATTAGTAAAAGATGGCGGACCCCTTGGCCAGCACATGGACCGGGCACATGGTTATTTTGCATTTCCCAAACTGGAAGGAGAACTAGGGCCAAGAATGCAGTTTCGTGGTAAAGAGATGATTGTATGGAGTCTGAATAATTATTTAGGATTGGTGAATGATCCGGTGATAAGAAAAGTGGATACCGACGCAGCTGCTCAATACGGAATGGGCAACCCGATGGGAGCAAGGATGATGAGTGGCAATACCGCCAAACATGAGGAACTGGAAAAAGTAATCAGCAAATTTGTAAACCGCGAAGATACCATGTTGCTCAACTTCGGCTACCAGGGTATTATGAGCTGTATCGATGCATTGGTAAACCGACGGGATGTAATCGTGTATGACGCGGAAGCACATGCCTGCATCATTGATGGCATTCGTTTACACATGGGGCATACTTACGCCTTTAAGCACAACAATCTTGAAGATTTTGAAAAGCAAATGCAGCGTGCCGAAAAGATGATAGAAAAATCGGGCGGTGGTATTTTGGTAATTACAGAAGGCGTATTTGGAATGGATGGCGAGCAGGGCATTGTAAAAGAAATTGTGGCTGCCAAATCAAAGTACCAGTTTCGTTTATTGATTGACGATGCACATGGGTTTGGATACATGGGTCCTACGGGTGCCGGTGCGGATGAAGCACAGGGTTGCCAGGATGGAGTGGATCTTTATTTTAGCACGTTTGTAAAAAGTATGGGTAGCATCGGTGCATTTATCTCCGGCCCAAAAGCGGTCATGAAATATTTGCGTTACAATACCCGCTCTCAAATATTTGCCAAGAGCCTGCCACTGATGATTGTGGAAGGAATGTTGAAGCGGATGGAAATGGTTATCACCATGCCCGAACTGAGAGAAAAATTATGGCACAATGTAAGCCGTCTGCAAAATGGCCTGGTAGAAAGAGGTTTTGATATAGGTGACACCAACTCACCCGTTACCCCCATTTATATGAAAGGAGATGTGCCAGAGGCTACCCAAATGGTAATGGACCTGCGGGAAAATTATCACGTGTTCTGTTCAATTGTTGTTTATCCTGTGATTCCAAAAGGAGATATCATTTTTAGACTTATTCCAACAGCAGTGCACAGCAACGAGGATATTGATATTACACTGGAAGCATTTGCAGCTACTAAAAAGAAACTGGATGCCGGTAAATACAAAGCTGCCGAAATTCCGGATATGGCAGATGTAGCCGTTTAGCATAAAGCATTGTTATAAAATAAATCCCTGCCCATGGCGGGGATTTATTGTTTGTAACAAGTTGCCGCAGTGGGCTGCAACAGGCATCATCCGACTGCAGGTTTTCGCAAACATCCAATGAACACAATGCTGATGCCGGTTAATAAAATAAGCGCCGCAAACAGCAATAAAAGGTCAATATGAGGTATGCTGGTGTAAGCCAATCCCGCTACGCCTTGTACCATCAGCAACAACTCGTTGATGACGATGCCTGCTACAAAAATAAAGACCCCGGTTATGACCATTTTGGTTACCGGTACCAAGTCAAATGAGATAATATACCCGATGATAAAAATGCTGGTAACTGCCAATAAAACCAGATGGAGGTACCCAATGATAATGGGTCTGAAACCATAAGACAATTGGCTCAGGGCAGGATGAACAGAACCCGTTTGCAACAACAGCTTGATTGTAAAAGCAATTGCTGCAAGAAGTAAAAGCGTTTTTCCATTTGTTGAAAAGTTATGGCTGATAAACAAACGACACCTGATCAATTCTTTTACCATTAGCCACCAGCCTGCCAGTTGCGCTACAACGGCTGCAATCAAAATTATATAAACCAACTTCGGAAATGGAAGCCACAAAGCAGACAAAAGATAAGCCGGCAAACAGGCAAAACAAAAAAACAGGAACGCCATTCGAAGCATTTTAACAGACGCATTGCTGTACGCTAACTTACCTACCAGCAAGCCCATGCCGCCAAAAAGAAACCAGCCGTTGTATTGAAAATGTAAAAAGAAATATACTGCAGCCAGGTACCAGTTTTGTACCGCTATTTTATTGGCCATCATGTAGGCAAGTCCAAACGCACCGATGGAAGAAATTACATTGAATACCAACGCCGCTTTAAACCATAATTGGCTCACCTTTTTTTCATTTAACCGGGCGAGGTCTTTCCAGTAATAAACCACAAAAACATAGGATACAAAAATTGACAAGGTAGAAAAACTGATGGAGAAAAATGCATAACCCTGCAGGATGAAACTTACCAGCATGCCATAGGCCGTAAAAAGATTGGCGTATAACAACCAGCGGTATTTTTTAAAAACAGGTTGTCCACTTTCTAACCCAATGTAATGAACCATCAATACCATCAGTGTTTGTGTAATCCAGCCGGAAAAGGCGAAATGGGAATGGCTGTGCAATACATGCTTCTGATCGATGAATGGAAGAGCGTACGCAATTTTGTATCGCATCAGCAAACCTAATAGTGCTACCAGCAACAAATTAAAAAAGGAAATGGTGAGCCACTTTCGAAGCAAATGATTCATGAAATTTTTCCCAAAATAAAACCAAAGCAGTTTAAGCTGTTATGACTTCAATCATATCGTTGCAATACACTTTTCCTTTTGATATAATCAGTTCACCCTTTTCATGCATGATACGCATTGTTCTTATAACGGTTTCTACCCGCAGTCCGCTCATGTCTGCAATTTGTTGCCGCGTAAGTTTTAGCTGGTTGCACTTACTACAAAAATTTTTGTTCTGGTTCTTCAGATTATTGAGCAGGTTGGCAATTATTTTTTCGGGGCAATGCGAACCAAATGCCCTGATGACAGAAAGTTTAAAACGCAGTCGTTTTGATAACATTTGGGTGAAGGCAAAATTCAGTTCGTTATTTTCTTTTAGCAGTTGCAAAAATGTCGGCTTATGCAACCGGATGATAATACTATCTTTTTCAGTAATTGCGGTAGCAGCATAAGGGCCGTCATCAAACAGGGGATATTCACCAAACGATTCGCCCGGTTCAATCACCGACAGAATGCAGTCTTTTCCTTCATCGCCAATATTTACCCATCGTACATTTCCACTTACCAGTTGATGATAAAAAGAACAAGGTTGCCCTTCCTGAAAGATAATTTCACCAGCACTAAGTTTTTTGTAGGCACCGCCCCATGCCAGCAGTAAATCAATGTCAATCATGCTACGTTCGTTATACAATGAATAGAGTAAACGAAACTAAAACCTATTGAAAATTTTATCCATGACATCGGTGCAGCTGGTACATGATTCTAATCATATTGTGTGGCTATTTAAATAAGACAATTCCGGAGATTTAGAATCATCACGTTAAAGAACCGAACCATTTCCATTTCTACCACCCTAAAGTTTGGTAGCACTTTCGGATTATGACTGTACGCATAAAAGCCTATTCGTTCCTGCTTTAATCTTGTGCAATCAAATTTCATTCATCAAAAAATAAAAACAACATGAAAAAACTGATTGTAATTGGCCTGGCCCTGGCTTCTGTAGCATTTGCAAGCTCCTGCGGTGATAGCAAAACTACTGAGAACGCCGCTACAGATGCCGGCAATACTGCAACAGCAGAAGAAAACAAATCGACCGAAAACCCTTCTTACGACCCCAAGAGAGGGGAAGGAAAGTTTACCACTGTAGAATTTGGGCCCACCCTTGATGTAGCCAAAGCAGGTGTTGGTAAAAAAGTGTACGATGTAAAATGCGGCTCCTGTCATAAACTTTCCGATGAAAAACTGGTTGGCCCTGGCTGGAAAGGAGTTACCAGCCGCCACGCTCCGGAATGGATTATGAATTTTATCACCAACACAGATGCCATGATTGATAAAGACCCAAAAGTGCAGGCACAGCTGGAAATCTGTTTGGTACGTATGCCCAATCAAAGCTTAACGGATGACGATGCGAGAAACCTGTTTGAGTTTATGCGTGAAAATGACGGCGTAAAATAGCGTGAATGAAGAGGTGGTGAATGGAAAGGTCGTGAATTGTGAATCGTGAATGGTGAAAATGCAGTAGCTTCTTTTGAAAACGATATTATTTCGCTGGATGAAAATTGAAAATGTCAAAGCCATTTCAAATTCGAAAATTAAAAGAAGCGATTGACAAGCAGTTATAAAATATTTAAACGATTCGAAAATTAAAATCGGATAACCCTGCTCACAATTGACAATTCAAGATTAAAGTTCAAATTTCTTCATATTTCATTCTTCAGTTCTCAATCATTCACAATTCACAATTCACAATTCACCAATCACAATTCACAATTCACAATTCACAATTCACCAATCACCATTCACCATTCACGATTCACCATTCACCATTCACCATTCACTATCCCAAAATACAATCTAAAACAACCAATAATGAACCCAATCAAAAAATATGCAACTGGTTTGGCAGCCCTTGCATTTATCTGTTGCATGCATTCATGCAAGCCAAAAAATGTAGGATCTGCTGTTAGTGGCGATGCTGCTGCGAAAACTTATGTAGCCCCCGGCAAATACGATGAGTATTACAATTTTGTGTCCGGTGGCTTTAGCGGACAAATGAGTGTGTACGGCTTACCAAGCGGTCGCCTGCTGCGGGTTGTACCGATTTTTTCTGTCAATCCCGAAAACGGTTATGGCTATTCGGAAGAAACAAAACCGATGCTAAATACATCGCATGGTTTTATTCCATGGGATGACCAACATCATTTAGACATATCGCAAACAGACGGCGTAATTGATGGCCGCTGGATATTTGCCAATGCCAATAACACGCCACGTGTAGCAAGGGTTGACCTCACAACTTTTCATACTGCCGAAATTATCGAACTGCCAAACAGTGCCGGTAACCATAGCTCTCCCTTTATCACCGAAAACACGGAATACGTTGTTGCCGGTACAAGGTTTAGTGTTCCTCCGGATGATAAAAACGGCGATGTTCCCATCAATACCTACAAACAAAATTTCAAAGGCACCATCAGTTTTATCAGTGTTGATAAAACCAACGGAAACATGGACATTGCTTTTCAACTCCAATGCCCTGCGGTAAACTTCGATTTAAGTCACGCAGGTAAGGGAGTATCAAGCGGATGGTTTTTCTTTAGCTGCTACAATACAGAACAAGCCAATACTTTGTTGGAAGTAAATGCATCAAAACGTGATAAGGATTTTATCATGGCTGTAAATTGGAAGAAGGCTGCAGAATTAATAAAGGCCGGCAAAGGCCGTAAACAATCTGTAAAATATGCAAGTAACCGCTATGATGAAAAAACGCATACGGCAACGTCTACCATTAAAACAGAAGTAACTGTTATGGACGTAAAAGATTTCCCCGGGCTGGTTTATTTTATCCCCTGTCCTAAATCGCCCCATGGTTGCGATGTAAACCCAACCGGCGAATACATTGTAGGCAGTGGAAAATTAGCAGCCCTCATCCCGGTATTTAGTTTTGATAAAATTCAAAAAGCAATCACCGATAAAGCATTCGCTGGTGATTATGAAGGCATACCGGTAATAAAGTATGAAGCTGCGTTATATGGTGAAGTTAAAAAGCCTGGCCTTGGTCCTTTGCATACGGAATTTGATGATAAAGGAAACGCTTACACCACGATGTTTGTATCAAGTGAAGTAGTAAAATGGAATGTGAAAGATCTGAAAGTATTGGATAGAGTACCTACCTATTATTCTCCCGGCCATTTGATGGTACCCGGTGGCGATACAAGAAAGCCAACAGGCAAATATTTAGTTGCTTATAATAAAATCACCAAAGACCGCTTTTTACCTACAGGTCCGGAGTTAGCGCAAAGCGCACAGTTATTTGATATCAGCGGAGAAAAAATGCAATTGATATTAGATTTCCCAACCATTGGTGAACCACACTATGCACAGGCGGTTGCGGCAAGTGTTATCCGCGACAAATCTGTTAAGTTGTTTAAAATTGAGGAGAACAATAACAAGTATGTAGCCAAAGGCGAAGGAGCTACCAAAGTGTTGAGAGAAGGCAATAAAGTACACGTGTATATGACGGCCATCCGTTCTCACCTTACACCGGATAATATAGAAGGCGTAAAAGTGGGCGATGAAGTATATTTCCACGTAACCAACCTGGAGCAGGACTGGGATGTACCACATGGCTTTGCAATTAAAGGTGCGGCCAATGCAGAATTGCTAGTAATGCCAGGCGAAACCAGCACGCTGAAATGGATACCTGAAAAGATGGGTATCTACCCTATGTATTGTACCGACTTCTGTAGTGCATTGCACCAGGAAATGTCAGGCTACGTAAGGGTATCACCAGCAGGAAGCAGTGTTCCAATCAGTTTTAGCACAGGTACCAATTTGCCTAAAGCTGATAGTGCAGCACAAAAATAATTCATATGTAAGGGCGGTGATGGGAAGGTTGAGGTTGATGGTTGAAGGTTGAGGGTTGAGGGTTTAAGGTTGATCGTTGATCGTTTAAGCAAAAAAATTCCAGCTTTCATCATCGCTCTTTTTATTTCAATTTAATAGTATGGAAAAAATTAAAATCACTACATTTTCAAGGGCATTGCTTTTTATTTGCGGACTTGGATTAATTGTAGTGTTGTTTGTACCGATGTGGCGGATAGAACTGGATGCGCCGCAATATCCCGACGGATTGATGATGCAGATTTACGCCAATAAACTGGCAGGAAATGTAGATATCATCAACGGCTTAAATCATTATATTGGAATGAAAACCCTGCATGCCGATGACTTTGTTGAGTTTAAAGTATTGCCGGCAATCAACGTATTTTTTGCATTGTTTTTCGTAGTTGCAGCCATTGTAGCCAAAAGAGGTTTGATGAATATTTTATGCATATTGTTTGTAACTTTTGGAGTGGTAGCCATGGTTGATTTCTGGAGATGGGAATATGACTACGGGC
>JBBQQP010000162.1:0-7550 GCA_038215675.1 Chitinophagales bacterium
CTTGAGGATCTAAGATAGATAACTTTAACGAGTTGAGAACTGCTTTCTTCATCAACTCTTCAAAGTTGTCAGCGAATGCTGCTGCTCCGGTCAATCCGTTTTCAAAGCCTGCCCTGCTTTTGAAGTATTAAAAAATCTTCCCGTACACTTCACTTTGATTGGAGCTTCCATAATTTTAATCAATGGTTTACACTTGCAGGAAGAACATGCATCCGCAAAAATGTTGTGCTATTTCCAATTGATTATAGCAACCGAAAAATACCTGGTGCTATTTTTTGCAAAAAGGTTGTTGATCGACTCACAGGGATTGAATGTATTTTTTCGAATCATTGAAACACTTACGCTTGTTGGAATTGCTTTCTCGCTTTTTTCATACTATCACCTGACTTTGGGTTGGATTCATTTGTTATTGTCTGCAAGTTTCTTCTTCTTATTTTACCGGGAATGGAGAATCAGGTGATCCGAATCCATCAACATCCGGCAAGCCGGAATTTCAGTTCCTAATTTTATTAAAGATGAAGAAATAGGATGGCCAGAAATTAGGACGATTATTCCCAGATATCAATCAGTTATTATTGAAACAATCCGGAACAAAAAAATACAATTTCAACTACGTAGAAATTTAATAATTGAGGAACTGCAACAAATTGACGAATTTTGCCGCCAACATTTATTAAGCCAATCGTTAGTATTACAAGTTGATTGAGTCAATCTGCTTTTATAAGTAACAGGTTCGCAAACAATTAGCCAACATTTACTATGCAGTTAGAACAAAGCCCCTACATACTTTACTCCGATGGAGAAGGAAATATTTTTGAAGATATTACGCTATTTGCAACAGGCAGGAGTGGATGGGATGCTTTACCTGTTCCCCTGGACGAATGGATAGAATTACCCTTTGGCGGTAATATGTACGAATTGCCCGGCAGAAGAGGTATTGGTATTGATGTGAATACTGGTGATATGCGCTTGTGTGAAAAAGGCTGGGCAGTTGCGGCTTTTATTCCTCCGGCTCACACCGGTTTATACATGGCAGCCTATGAGACGTCAAAAGATGCACCCACGTTACCATTGTTCTGTTATACGGCAGCAGGATGGCTGGACAATAAATTTTATGTCCCGGCTGTTCGGATAGAACAGGACATCAGGCAGGAAACAATAGGTTATGATGAAGGAAAAATCAAAAATGGAACAGCGCATCTACTGGAAGCTTATCCCCACAACCGGCTTGTTAAACATTTGATGGAAAATTGTTGTATGACGTACAACTGTCCCGCAGCAAAGAATTTTGCTTTAGGCAGATGGGAATGTCCGGTTCCTTCCTCGCCAGCCTGTAATGCGAACTGTATTGGATGCATAAGTTTTCAACCTGTAGAAGAGACCATCGTAAGTACACAAGATAGGCTAACGTTTAGACCGACTCCGGAAGAAATTGTAGAATTTACTGTACCACATCTTGAAACTGCTCCATTTCCGATTATAAGCTTTGGCCAGGGTTGCGAAGGGGAACCCCTGCTGATGTGGGAAACAATTCGGGAAAGTATTATTGAAATAAGAAAGCATACCGATAAGGGTAGCATCAACATCAACACCAACGGCAGTAAACCGGATGCAGTTAAAGCCTTGTGCGAAGCGGGTTTAAATAGTATGCGCCTTAGTACAAACTCAGCCAGAGAGAATATTTATACGCCTTATTATCGTCCAAATAATTATGTATTTGCCGATTTAATAGAAAGTCTGAAAATTGTTAGAAGTTACGGTGGCTGGACAAGCATTAATTATTTTGTTTTTCCGGGTATGACGGACAGTATTGAAGAATATGAAGCACTACGGAAATTAATTAAAGAAACTGACCTGTGCATGATTCAATGGCGCAATTTTAATATTGATCCTGATTGGTACCTTGGCAAGATAGGAGTAACCGATACAGGTGAATGCATGGGCATAAAACAATTTATGGAATTGATTCGTGAGGAATTTCCAAACCTAAAATTCGGCTATTTTAATCCTTCAATTGAAAGAATCAAAGGAGATTATGAATTGGATTTTGCACATTAATCTCCATAACAAGGTGGGCAAATATTTTGAAACAAATCAGGAACAAAGCAATTGGCTCCTCATTTGTTTTTACAAAGGAATTTCTATGTCTAAAAGATTGAGTCGGTTTTTATCATACCTTACTTTGGTTGTTCCTTTTAGGATACCAACTCTTGTTTCGATATGACCTAAAATCCGAATCCTTTCAGAATCAGAAGGATCTGCTTTTCCATCATCCGTTATTTCCAGATGTATACAATCATTCGTATTAATTTTTATGACAATTTTTTTTGCTTTACAGTGTTTTGCAATTTCCAGCTGGTATTGAATCACCCTGAAAAGACAAAGACCAATATTGGAAGTGTAGCAATTTAATTTCCCATGGAGCCGAAAGGAAATTTTCATTTTGTGCTGCAGGCCATATTCATTTAACATCTCCTGGATGAAATCCAAATAGTCAGCATTCTCATAAGTACTCGGCAACATTGATTTTGATAGAGCTTTAATTTCTTTAATTATTTGTGTTATTAAAGATTTCCCTTCCTTTATAAAATGGGTGCTTGATTCTTTTGACTGTTCCGCTAAATCGAGATAGAGATTGGTTGCAGCAAGTGTTTGAGCAAAATTTTCATGTAATTCATTTGCTATAAATATATTCTCTTCATCTTGCCCGGTTAGTGTTTGTTGTACAATTTTTTTAGATGCTGCGGCAAGCGCATCGTTTTGTTCTGTTACCAATTTATTTTTTACTCCCAACTCTACCAATGTTGTTACCTGATGCGCAATAATTTTAAGTGCATTTTTTTGTTTGAAAGTAAATACATCTTTAGGTTTTCTATCCAACGCACAGACAGTACCAATTTTATAACCTGCTGAACTGATGATAGGTGCACCAGCATAAAAGGAAATTTTATATCTCCCAGTAACAAAAGGGTTATCAAAAAAACGGATGTCTTTTTTGGTGTCTTTAATCACCATCACATTATCTTTTGCTATCGTGTGTGCACAAAATGAAATATCTCTTGCACTTTCTGATAATCTTATTTTCCTGGTCGATTTAAACCATTGTCTTTTATGGTCAATGAATGTAATCAGGGCATACTTACAATTACATACATTAGCGATCAGTTCTGTCAAATCATCAAACGGTTTTTCCTTTTTTGTATCTAATATTCCATAAGACAGAAGGTTTTGTAACCTGGCTAATTCATTGTCAGGCATGGGCGCTACTTGCATATCTAATAAATTTAAATGCTATAAAATGATAAACGGTTGGTTTAAAAGTAGATTTTGGATTTAGCTACGTGTAAGTACAAGTAATGACAGATAAGGGATCGTTGATTAAGGGTTAAAAAGAGTTGAATGATTTTTGCTTTGAAGTATTAAGTTATACAAATGTTTATAAAAAGAAAAGCAGGAAATTTCTAAAAAGACTCATCATAAAATTTATAAATAAATATTATCAGATGCAAAGGTATTATATAAAGGGACTATCGAAGTCAATTCAACTTCGAACAAAAAAGCCACTGAGTTTCAATGGCTTTTTTAATATTAAGAGAAGTTTTTTATTAAAACTGTTCCAGTTTACTAAAAAAGAAATCACCTTCAATAGCAGCATTCGCATCGCTGTCACTACCATGAATGGCATTTTCACCAATGGAAGCTGCATATAATTT
The DNA here is from genome assembly GCA_038215675.1 of Chitinophagales bacterium. Lineage (GTDB taxonomy): Bacteria > Bacteroidota > Bacteroidia > Chitinophagales > Chitinophagaceae > Ferruginibacter. The sequence goes on from JBBQQP010000162.1 coordinate 3,714, forward strand.
ACGAATAGTCCCTTCTGCCGCTTGTGCAGGATTGGTAGCTCCAATTAAAATCCTGAAATCTTCTACGGCATTTTCTTTTTCTAAAATAGCTGCAGCGATTGGACCACGACTCATAAATTCTACCAATTCACCATAAAAAGGCCTTTCTCTATGTACCGCATAAAATTCACCTGCTTTTTCTGTAGACAGATGAAGCATTTTCAAGCTAACTATTCTAAAGCCAGCAGCATTTATTTTTTCCAAAATTGCACCGGTATGCCCCTTTTCGGTTGCATCGGGCTTAATCATTGTAAAGGTTCTGTTACTCATGTTTATAAATTTGAGGCGCAAAGATAATAATTTGATGGCTGTAGTCTGATTTTTTGATGCAGGAATTCAATTTTTGCGGCAAATTTAAAAGAACGATCCGACTTCTTATGTCTTTTTGTTTGCTGGGTGTAACCAAACTTTGCCATGAGTAAAGACTTAACTCAATTGGTTATTAATACTGCTTTTAAAAATTTAGCCGCTTGTTTATTTTTTCGGCTTAATTTATCGCTGCATGTTCTCCATTTTGAAAAATTTAACACCATCGTTTGATACAAATGCTTCCATCTTTTTAGTACGATGCTTTAACTCAACTAATTATCCTACATTTGCGCCGCTTTATGCTAGAGATAAACCAACTATACACATTAATACCAGAGCCGAGAAAGGTAGTGATAACCACCCACCAAAAACCTGATGGCGATGCGATGGGCTCGTCTCTTGGGCTCTTTCATTTTCTAAAACAATTTGGTCACCAGGTTACCGTCATCTCACCAACCAACTGGGCTGATTTTTTAGACTGGATGCCCGGTACCAAACAAGTGTTGGATTATGAAAGGCAAACACCTGAAGCCAATGCTGCGATCGATGCGGCTGACTGGATTTTCTGTCTTGATTTTAATACCCTTAGCCGCACCAGGCGGATGGAGGATAGGCTTGGTAACGCACCTGGCGAGCGAATATTGATTGACCATCACCAGGAACCCCAGGTTGAAAAGTTTGCGTATGGTATCAGCGACACAAAGAAAAGTTCTACCTGCGAAATGGTTTATGACTTTATTATGAATTCAGGTAATGATGATAAAATTAATGAAACGGTTGCGGAATGTTTATATGCAGGTGTCATGACTGATACTGGTTCGTTTCGATTTCCGATTACCTCAGCAGCCGTGCACAGGATGGTGGCGAATTTAAAAGACAAAGGTTTACAACATAGCAGGGTACACGAAGAGTTATTTGATAACTATCTGGAAAATCGTTTTCGTTTTATAGGAAATGTTTTGCAGAACAGGATGGAGATTTTTTACGAATATAATACCGCACTTATAGCAGTACCTCAGCAGGATCTGTTGAAGTACAATATTATAACTGGTGACACAGAAGGATTGGTAAATTATCCTTTGAGCATAAAGGGAATTAAGCTTGCATCGATTATAATCGACAGAGGAGAAGAACGTAAATGTTCCTTCAGAAGTAAGGGCGGTTTTGATGTGAATACGTTTGCCCGTAAATATTTTAACGGTGGCGGACATTTTAATGCAGCGGGTGGCCAAAGTAAAGATCCGCTGGAGGAAGTGGTGGCAAAGTTTGTAATTGCCATGAAAGAAAATAAAGATCAACTAAGCAACTATCAATTTTAAACAAATACAAATGAAGCATTTTTTTTATTTATTAGCAGTAACAGCTTTGTTATTTGCAAGCTGTACAAAACCTTTTAAAAAAGCCGAAGCAGGAATGCAGTACAAAATTATTTCTGACGGAAAAGGGAATACCATTAAAAACGGTAATTTCTTTGAAATTCAATTTGATCAGACTTACAGTGGTGCAGGAAAAGATACTGTTCTATTTGATTCAAGAACAGTTTCAAACCAGATTGTTACAATGGATTCAGTTGGAATCCCACCCGTTTATTATAAAATATTCAGTGAAGCCAGAAAAGGAGATAGCATCATTGTGAAGCAGATGACAGACAGTTTGATGAAGAACGGTAATACTCCACCCTTCATGAAAAAAGGTGCTTTTATCATTGCTCATTACAAAATCATCAATGTATTTACTACTAAAGAAGCTGCTGATAGTGCATACCAGGTGCAGATGGTAGCTGCTAAAACTAAAGATTCTTTGAAAGCTTTAGAGCAAATTAAAAAAGATGATAAATTAATTACTGATTACCTGGCAAAAAACAAAATTCAGGCAGTAAAAGCTCCGCAGGGAACCTATGTTGAGATCATCAATCCAGGCACCGGCGATGCGGTTGATACCTCTAAAACTTTAAAAGTATTTTATACCGGAAAAACATTGGTAGACGGTAAAGTTTTTGATTCTAATGTTGATACTGCTTTTGGACATACAGATATTTTCCCTGTAAATATGGGTGCTTTACCTGGAATGCCCGGTAGCGTAATTAAAGGATGGACAGATGGTTTGTCTCTTTTAAAAAAAGGTGGCAAGGCAAGGTTGTATATTCCTTCCGTACTTGCTTACGGTTCACAAGGTGCAGGCGGACAAATTAAGCCGGACGAATCTTTATTGTTTGATGTAGAAGTTGTAGATGTAATTGGCAGTGCGCAGGCTGCTGTTGAAACTGCTGCACAAATGAAAAAGCAGGAAGCTGATCAGAAGAAAGCAATGGAAGAAATGCAAAAAGCACAAAAGGGTCAGGGTGCACCGGGAAATAAATAGCACTTATATCATTTAGAAATAAGAAAAGGCGTTCCAGTTTGTATGGAGCGCCTTTTTCTATGTCTTCTAATTTAATAGTTCAGTGAGTCTAATGGGGATAGAACTTAAAAAAGTGCCCCTAAAGTAAGAACGTTTGCCTTGCATGCCAGACAAAATTATTATTTGAAGCTATCTTACTGAAGATTTGAAATTGCAATACCCCTATTGTTGGCAGGTGGATTAGCATCTTTTGCATCAAGGTACTTTTTTAGTACTATAAAACTAATCACCACTAAAATTAAAATAATAATAATAGTAATGTAGGTATGAGGTTGCTCCCTTAAGGTCCGTTTTTCTTTACGGTTTTTATCTTTAGCTATTTGTTTATGCAGTTCATTATTCAATTGTTCCACATAAGCCTGCATATCTTTTGGATGCTCCATTTTTTGCAATCCTTCTACCGCATCATTCATAAACTCATCTTCCGCCATTCCTTTCTCGATAGCATGACTGTCGGCTTTTGATAGCTGGTTACTCAGGTAATCCATCAACTGCTGGTTATCAATATCCTTATTGCTATTAGATAATATGTCTTTCAGATCATTGTTCATTGTGTTGTAATCGCTCCAACAATATTTTTAAATTTCTCTTTCCGTTTTGAATATGACTTTTCACTTTTAACAGCGGGTAACCCGTATGCCCTGCAATATCCTGGTAGCTTTTCTTTTCAAGGTAAAATAATTGTATGCACTGTAGTTGTTCTTTATTCAATAACTGAAGCGCCTTTTCCATATTGGTGAGCGTTGCATCTTTCTGCAGGTGTTTAATTGTTGCTTCCGTTTCGTCCGGTGCCAACAATTGTTGCTCATTGATTTCTAATGTTTGTTTGCCTTTATCCCTCAGCTTCATCAGGCAATGATTTTTCGCAATCATGTAGAGCCAGCTTTTAAAATAGTCAACTTTATATTTATGCAATTCTGTAATTGCTTTTAAAAATACCTGCTGAACACCATCCTTTGCTTCCTCCTCATTTTTAAGATACTTCATACAAACACCCAGTAACAGTAAAGTATAACGCTGTAGCAATACACCAAGCCATTCATTATTTTTATCTGCATAAAAATGCTGCAATAGCTGGTGATCTTCAAT
>JBBQQP010000163.1:0-7529 GCA_038215675.1 Chitinophagales bacterium
CACCCGTTAAAATGATTACTAATTCGCACCGATGTACCATTGCCCACGCACATTAAACCAACCTGTTATGATGATAAAAAAGCCCCCTTTCAGAAAGCTCCGCGGATATGCTTTTGACCCCTCGCTTTCCTTAAAACTGGATACCGTATTGATCAACGAGATCACCTACAAAATCCCCTGGGAAGAGGAGCCCCTGCAACCCGGTCCGGCCGGCGAATACATTGAGGTGATTGATTACGATCCCACCGTTAATAAATTTTATAAAGCCGTTGATCTCAATCATCCGTACCTGTTAGCACAGGATGGCCATGATCCTTCCGGCAGCAATCCACAGTTTCATCAGCAAATGGTGTATGCGGTAGCAATGACTACCATTAAAAATTTTGAGAGTGGATTGGGCCGGCCCGTGCTTTGGAGCCCACACCTGGTGATAGAAACACAGCAACCGGCAACCGGGCAAAAGGGCAGGCGTAAAAACAAAACAAACCTTACAAAAATTAAAGAGGAGTATGTAGCTGCATTGCGAATTTATCCGCATGCCATGCGGGATGCCAATGCATTTTACAGTCCCCAGAAAAAAGCGCTGCTGTTTGGATACTTTGCCGCAAAGCCTGCCGACGTTACCTTCCAGATGCCTGGTCATTTAACCTTCACCTGTTTAAGCCACGATATTATTGCCCACGAAACCACCCATGCAATCCTGGATGGCTTGCACCGGAAATACACAGAGGATACCAATCCCGATGTACTCGCTTTTCACGAGGCCTTTGCAGATATTGTAGCACTTTTTCAGCATTTCTCTTTTCCCGAAGTATTGAAAAACCAGATAGCCGCTACCAGGGGCGACCTGGCCTCGCAAAACTTATTGGGCAAACTGGCACAGGAATTTGGAGTGGCCATTGGCAGCTATGGATCTCTGCGGGATGCCATCGGTGATTATAATCCCAAAACTAAAAAATGGGAACCGCATCAGCCGGATGGCAACGAATACAGAACCCTCACCACACCACACGAACGGGGGGCAATATTGGTATCTGCTGTGTTTGAAGCCTTCCTGGTGATTTATAAAAGCAGGGTAGGCGATTTACTAAGAATTGCCACTGGCGGCACCGGCATCTTACCACAGGGCGAATTAAACCCCGACCTTGTAAACCGCCTGTCTGCAGAGGCTTCCAAGGCATCAAAGCATGTACTCAACATGTGCATCCGTGCGCTGGATTATTGCCCGCCGGTGGATATTAATTTCGGCGATTTTTTGCGTGCCGTTATTACTGCCGATGCCGACCTGGTGGCAGATGACAGCAGAGACTACCGGCTTGCCTTTATCGATGCGTTTAGAAAAAGAGGTATCTATCCTTCCGGTATAAAACACTTGTCTGCTGAAAGCCTTGCCTATCCCGAACCGGATACCACCGGCCTGCAGGATTTGTTTTCAATCCTGGTGAATTTTTTACGGGATTACCGGGCTGAAATTATTTACACCAATAAGCGGGCAGAAATTTTCGCTATCTCACAGAAATACATTGCCGGCAGTTATGAGTCCGATCAGATAATATTTGGGCTGCACCGTCGGTTCAATGTAAAGTTTGATAACTCCACCGGTTTTGAAAAACTAACCGGCCTGATGTTTAGCAGAAACTGGCAGTCACTCGGTATTGCCACCTCCACTGCTTACGGTGGCGCAGGACCGTCTTTTGCGGTACACGCTCTGCATGTAGCATCACGGGTGGGCCCGGCCGGCAACCAGGTAAACCAGCTGATTGTTTCGCTGGTGCAAAGTGCCAACATCAGCATTGAAAAAGATAGCAACCAGTTAGCGTATATTAAAGCTGCTGCCGCCGGTACAGGCTTTAAAGTAAGCGGCGGTTGTACGTTCATTTTTGATCTGGATACCCTTAAATTAAAATATGCCATCAGTAAACCATTGCTGGATACCAATGCCCTCAACAGCAATGTTCACCAGCTTAACCACAACCGGTGCCTGGCCCTGCATCAATACCAACAGGCTGCAACACAGCATCAAAGCCAGTTTCAGGCTTACTTTGGTATAGCCGGGCAAAATAGCTGCAACGAACCTTTTAATTTTTTACACACCCATTAAACAATCAACCATGGCAAAGTCAAATAACCTGTTTGGCCGTATCTCTAAAATAGTTGTAAGAATGTATCGTGCCGGCACCGGCGATTTTTTTGTACTTCAATTCAAAAAAGGCAATACACAAAGTTTTACCATGATGATTGATTGTGGTTGTATCAATGGAAGTAAAGAAGGCTTTAAACCATTGGTAGAAGATTTGGTAATCTATACCCGTGGTGTAGTTGATTTACTGGTGGTAACACATGAGCATGCAGATCATATTAACGGGTTTCAGAAATCGGCTGATATTTTTAACCGGATCAATTTTAAAAAAGTGTGGTTTGCCTGGACGGAAGATGACCAGGATCCCATTGCCAACGACTACCGGGCCAACCACAGCGAAATGGCACTGGCGCTCAATACGGCGGTAGCCAAATTGAACGGGCTGGCAGATACCAACTATTATGAAACGCTTTTTGCAGCCGAAGCAGTGGGCGATTCAATGCTTGCAGGGCGCTTACATTTCATCAGTTCATTAACTGCTTTAAATGCGCTCAATGCCAATACGGCGCCGGCACCGGGAACGCCCAAGCCAACCATGGTGCAGTTGCTGAGGGATTACAAAGTGATAAAGCCAACTACCATAATTGAGTTTTTAGAACCGGGCGATGTGAAAGCAAACCTGCCCGGTGCAAAGGGCATTGGCTTTTTTGTGTTGGGCCCGCCACGAAGCAGGGTCTATTTAAACCGGACAGAAAAAAATGGAGAAAATTTTGAAAAGCGGGAAGAAAAAAGTGTGTTGGATATGGCATTGATTGAAGCACTGAATGCAAGCGATACCGTTGGAGCAAATATGTATTTGCCTTTTGATGCAACCTATGAAGCCATTGCCGAAGCGAATACCTGTAGCAGGCGTTATGAGCAGGGGGGCGACTGGCGAAAGATTGACTACGATTGGTTATACAATGCCGGTAGCCTTGCGCTGCGCTACGAGCGTAGTATCAACAATACCAGTCTTGCACTTGCCATACGGTTTGATGCCAGCGAAAAGGTGTTGTTGTTTCCAGGCGATGCTGAGTTTGGCAACTGGGAAAGCTGGCACGATGCATTGGAATGGCCGGTGAACATTGCCGGTGAAATCGTAACAAAAAAAGCGGAGTACTTTTTAAACAAAACCGTTTTTTATAAAGTAGGGCATCACCTGAGCCAGAACGGAACGGCTAAAAGATTGGGGGTAGAAATGATGACCAGCGAAGTACTGGCAGCAATGGCCACGTTGGATTTTAAGAAGATTCAAACCGGCTGGTTAAATACTATGCCCAACGATTTATTGGGTGCAGAACTGATTCGTAAAACCCAAGGCAAATTGTTTTTTGTTGGCGACCGTGCTCAGATAGTACCCAATATAAAAACCAGCCGGGTAAGCATTCGCACAGACGACGAAGACAATTTGAATAAACTAAATAAGCCTTTTGATGGAAAGTTTTTTATTGACTACACCGTGAACGGATAAATGCATTCTCAATAAATGACTTTCTTAAAATGCCCGGGAAATTTAATTTTCCGGGCTTTGTTTTGATTGCACAAAAAGCCTGACCATTTAAACCATGTCTGAGATTAGGCTTTCTGCTATCGTTTTATAATTCAACGTGGGAGTTGCTATCCGATAAAGAAGTATCCAACGCATCTGGCAAAGAAATAATTCTACCATATTTATCAAAGCAGACTATGATTATTAATTTTCACAGCTGCGTCTCCTCCCGGGCCGTGTGTACAGGTCAGGGACGTTGCGTATTACCGATCGATGCGTTATTAGGTAGATGAATCTTTTTTCTTTTTTACTCTACAGTATCGTCTCCTGCCAGGCTTTGTGTGTAGGCTAGTGACCATGCATATTGCGGATCGATGTTTCTTTCACACAGCGACTCCCGCCAGGCTTTGTGTTTTGGCCAGTGACGTTGCGTAGTTAGGATCGATGTTTTATTAAATAAATAAATCATTTTTCTGTTAGCGGTACAAAACAATTGATCCGTTGCCAGGAAAGAAGGATATAAATATTCACCTGCAGGATTTTATTAAACAGGTGAACCATGTATAAATCCAGTAACTAACCTGATGGAATTCGATACCGTTCAAATGGAAGAAGTGAACTTTAATAAAAGCAAAGAGTAGTCCCGCCACACACAACGTCCTCGCCGCTGATTAAGCTCGTCGTGAGAAAGTTTCATGGAACGGTATCCCTTAATTAGGTCAGATATATTACAACATTGCCTGTCTTTTGTCCTGTTTCCACATACCGATAAGCCTCCACAATTTGGTCCAATGGGTACCGTCTGTCAATTAAAGGTTTATACTTTCCTTTTTCCACTAATTCCTTAAAAAAAACAATGTCTTCCTTTGTAATTGTTGGGATTGGAAACAGAACTTTTTTGCCACCCAGCAGGGGGGTTGTAAGTGCCAGAAAAATATTTTCAGCATTTTTCCCCAGCTCTGTCGAAATATAGAGCCCCTTTTTATTGAGTAATGGTTTGCATTGTCTGAATGAACTTTTTCCAACAGCATCCAACACGATGTCGAACGTTTGGTTCATTTTTGTAAAGTCTTGTTTTGTGTAGTCAACCACAATGTCTGCACCCAATGATTTTATAAGTGCTACATGTTTTGTATCGCATACACCTGTAACCTCAGCGCCAAAGTATTTTGACAGTTGCACTGCTGCTGAACCAATTGCACCTGTTGCTCCATTAATCAAAATTTTTTGACCACTTTTAATTTTTGCGGCTCTTAGATTGCACAGGGCATAATGTCCACCTTCGGCGATGGGTGCAGCTTCTTCGAAAGTCAAATTTTTTGGTAAGGTTGCGATGGCTTCTTTCTCCTGCATAAGCATATACTCCGCATGAGCCCCAAATTTTGTATCGTTATATCCAAATACTTCATCTCCGGTTTTAAACGTTGTTACATTTTTTCCAATCGCTTCTATCACTCCGGCAAACTCGTTTCCAAGCGTTTTATTTTTAGGTCGCAACAATCCACTAAAAAACCTTACTATAAAATATGCTGCACTTCTAAATCCACAGTCTGTGCGGTTTACTGTTGTCGCAAAAACTTTTATCAGCAATTCGTTTTCTTTTGGTACGGGTTTCTCAACCTCCACTAATTTAACAACTTCTGGTGGTCCGTAGTTTGTGTACACAATTGCTTTCATGTTAGCTTTTTAGTTTTATTGTTTGATGTATGTTGGCTTTTACACTTGGTGCGAAATAGTAATACTGTTGTATAGGTTATATGCTTACAAGGTCAGCCCGGTAGTGCAGCTCAGTTTTATAAAGACTGAAGTTAAGAACTTTTGCCTGCCTTTAGTGGTCATGCCAGAACTACTGCAGTGCTTTATCCCGATAATAAAGGGGGCCATTTCAGGAAAATTTTTGATAGGCAGAACATTGCATTTTTAGTGTTGCCTGCAATTTAAAAAACATCTTTGATAGAACTGAAAACTAAAACCATGGGATAAATTATGTGCTGCGATACCAGGGTGGGTTAAAAAATATTTTTAATTTAAATAGGTGTCTGCTGGAAAAAGTGAATCTTCACAGAAGCAGCAGACAAAGCATTAAAATTTGAATGGCGTATTTCAGGGAAGCGGATTTAGTTGTGCGGCAATTGGATAGATAGGTCGTTTTTTACATACAAAATGAAATTGAATTAGAAGCGAACTATGCCAGCACTTTCCGAAGGCTTGTAAACGATCTTTTTCGCAGCAATGTCAATTTCACCGCAACGTCTCCTGCCATGCTTAGTGTGAAGGCCAGGGACGTTGCGTATTTCGGATCGATGTTTTTTCAGATAAATAAATCATTTTTCTGTTAGCGGTACAAAACAATTGATCCGTTGCCAGGAAAGAAGGATATACATATTTAACTGCAGGATTTTATTCAACAGGTGTACAATGTATATATCAGGTAACCTACTTTATGTGATGGCAGAAGTTGATTTCAATAAAAGCAAAGAGTGCTCGAGGCACACGCAACGTTCTCGCCTCTGCTTAAGCTCGTCGAGAGACGATGCCTGGAAAGATTTCTCCAAAGGTTTTGACTGTATCAAACTCTTTTAAGATTTTATTTGTCGTTTTCATTTTTAAAAATTTCTTTTAATGAATGAGTTTTAGAGTGCGGTAAGCTTTAGATAAATAATACGATTTGCCAAACAAGTGGCATACCAATCATTTTTGCTGGTAAGAATTGTTTTCTATTTTAAAAAAGTTAATAGTTAAGTTTGTGAAAAAATGAACGCTTTAAATAAAATTTTAGATTCTTTATTTACAAAATTTTTATCCGAGAAAACCAAAGCAAAAAGCGAGAAAATAATTATTTACATCGCTATCATTAGTTTCGTGTTTCATTTAACACTGATTGCTTTTGCAGAATTGAAATGGATAAGATTCGATGATTTTTCCGGGCTACTAAAAAATCCGATGACCGCCATTTATACTCCCTTTTCCTTCATTTTGCTCTATGAAGCTTACTTGTTGGTTTATTATTTACCAAAATCTACCACAAAATATATTGGCAAGCAGTATGAAATTATTACGTTGATTATCATTCGGCGGATTTTTAAAGATCTCTACAAATTAGAGTTTACAAATAACTGGTTTAGTAACCAGGACAATGTTTTATTTATCGTAGATGTTATTGCTGTAATAATTTTGTTTTACCTGATCTATCTTTTTTATAAAATTGTTGAAACAAAATCCAAGCAAAAAATATCCATTGAAGTTGCAAATTTTATAAATTTAAAAAAAATTATTGCAACAATATTAGTTCCGGTATTCCTGGTTTTGGCTATTTATAATTTTAGTTTTTGGGTATTCGAAAACCTTTATTTTGTAAATGAGGCTGAGGCTTCCATCAAAAATATAAACAAAATATTTTTTGATGAATTTTTTACGATTCTAATTTTAATAGACGTTTTACTATTACTTTTTTCTTTTTTGCACACAGATAAATTTAGCCAGGTGATTAGAAATTCAGGTTTTATAATTTCAACCATTCTGATTAAACTTTCATTTAATATTGACGGTATTTTAAATACAGTTATTACAGTGGTTGCAGTTTTACTGGGGGTTATCATTTTATTTATTCATAACAAATACGAAAAACTGGGAAATGGTTTTGTGCCTTCAGAAACAGTTTAGGGAACGGTTACTCCTGATTTATAGTTAGTTTTCCACTTGACGAATGAGAATATTTTTTAATGCAATCGTGTGATAACAAAAGAAACATCTTTGAGCCTGGCTCATTTTTATCATCCAGACTTTTTTTAGGAAGTTGCTCTTACAGGCTCATCGGGGCACGAAAAAAAAAATTGAATATTCATCCGTCTTACAGGATTTTATCCATCCCTTGCTAAATAAAACCAATAGTGATGAACTGTTTTTGAAGAAATTTAAAAT
>JBBQQP010000164.1:0-7499 GCA_038215675.1 Chitinophagales bacterium
TAATTTATTGTACGAGGTGGGAGCAGGGCAGGAGCAGAAAAGAGAATTTACATTTGTGGAAGTACCAGCCGGTCAGGGCGAATATACCTGGAACGATTATAACAACAACGGAATAAAAGAATTGAATGAATTTGAAGTAGCCTTATTTGCTGATCAAAGAAAATACATTCGGGTAAATACACCCACCAACCAGTTTGTAAAAGCCAATTATATCCAGTTCAATTACAGTGTAGATCTTAATCCCAGGGCAGTGATCAATTTTTCAAAAGCGCATGGATTGCGAAAACTAATCAGCCGTGCCAGTACTTCTTCTGCCCTGCAGATTTTAAAGAAAGATCTTTCAACAGGTAAGTTTCAGTTTAATCCATTAGCACAAAAGCTGGTAGATTCTACCTTACTAACCTTGAACTCTTTTTTAACCAACACCTTTTTTTTCAACCGCACCAGCACCAGGTGGGGAATGGATATTACGCATGCACTCACCAACGGAAAGTCGCTGCTAACCTATGGAGTAGAAAGCAGGAAACTGCGCAACCTTGCATTTAAATCAAGATGGAATATCAATAAACGTTTTACTACCAATCTTACACTTCGTTCTGTGGTCAATGATTTGATTACGCCGAAGTTTGATAACCGAAACTATGAAGTACAACAAATGGTAATTGAACCATCCTTAAGCTATATCAATGGAACCAACATCAGGGTTACTGTTGCTTATAATTTTAATGAGAAGAAAAATACAATTGGCTTTCTTGAAAAATCTGTCAACAATACCATTAGTACCGAGGTTAAATACAATGTACTCTCCAATAGTACCATCAATGCCCGTTTTTCATACAATGCCATTCAATTTAATTATGCTGCGGGTGGATCTCCCAATTCCACGGTTGGGTATATCATGTTAGACGGACTATTGCCCGGTAAAAATTACTTATGGACATTGGAGTACACCAAGCGCCTGGCTGGCAATATAGAGATGACGGTACAATATGACGGTCGGAAACCAGGCGGCGGTTCGAGAACCGTTAATATCGGCCGGGCAAGTATCCGGGCAATTTTGTAATACAATAACAAACTGTGGGACGGTATTTTATGTAGCACCTTTTTGGTGGGCAAAACGTGTTGGATCAAAAAAAGCGTTCCGAAATATCGAAACGCTTTTGTAATATAAAATATAAAAGATGAATTTTTTATCCGAATAAACCGCCCTTTTTAAAGCTGCGGACTCCTTCCCCAATCTTAAATCCGTTGTGAAAAACTTCTATTTTGTAATTGCCGGTGGCAAAATTTGCGTTTTGTTTCCAGTCAAAACTAACCGTTTGCCGTTGACCCTTAGTGTAATTGATTTCTATCCGGTGGGTAAAAAATTTATCTTCTCCATCCCTGGTGGTAAACTTTCCAGAGCCCAATGCTTCCACAGCAACAGGCGTTCCATCAGGAGCAGTTATTGAAACATACAAATCTTTGATACCTGATGTGGCAATGCGGTTTTCGTCAAGATCAAAAGTGATCCGCAATTTATCCACTTTTTTTGCAGTAGTGGTTTCTTTTTCTTTTCCATTCTTTCTTTCATTAACGCCCGAAATATTAAAGTTGGATGCATGCAAGGTAGAGCCTACGTCAATCACATCATCTCTTTCTTTGATAGAAGATTTTGCCAGGTCAAGATTTTTTTCCACGTTAAGTTTCTCTTCGGTTACTGCTTGTTTCTCCTGAGTTAATTGTAGGTTTTGACCTTTAAGGGTTTCTATCTGCTCCTTATATACTTCAATGTCTGAGTTTAATTCGGCAATCAGTTTTTTGGCTTCTATAAGTTCTGCCTTTGTTGCATTTGCTTTTGACAACAGGGTCTGAATTCTTTTCTTTTTTTCAGAAATATCTCTATCCCTGGTTGTGATGGTGCTGTCTTTTTTTGCATTACTTGTCTTCAAAAGATCGTAACGCATAGTGGCTTCATCCAGTAAGCTTTGAAGTGTGTCTTTTTCGGTAACCACTGCTGCATATTGGGTATCTTTTTGTTGCAACGTTTCCTTCGTTTTGCTTTTATCCCAGATGATATAACCCCAGGTTCCAAGTAAAGCAATCACAAGTCCGATGGATAGAAAAGTACGCCAGTCTGATTTTTTTGGCTGGGGAACTATTGGCGGCGTGCTGTCAGCCGTAGGGAAATTTTCGAATGCCATGTTGTGTTTTTTATAAAAGTAATGATCTAAAGCCCTTTGTTTATCGTGAATGTTAATATGTTAACAAGTATGCACAATTCGTTTTTTAAGAAAAAGTCAACTCCCATTTTCCAAAATCATGCCAAATCATTGGTCTTTCTAAAAAGGGTGTAATTCAAATTGTTACTTGCTGTAGTTCCTGGAAACGCAGATGGTAGCTGGACCATTGTTGTCTTTACCATTCAATTGACTGTGCTACAACTCACAATACACCCTGTAAATTTGATTTCAATATTGATTACAACATTCAAATTTTTAGTTTATATTTTTGAAGATATTCTTACAATCAATACATTAAAAATATGATTCGCACGATCGGTTTACTAATAGCATCCAATATTTTTATGACGTTCGCATGGTACGCACAATTAAAAAATACGATTATGCCATTATGGAAAGCAGTCTTAATAAGTTGGGGGAGTGCTTTGTTTGAATACTGCCTGTTGGTACCTGCGAACAGGCTTGGTGTTGTGTAAGGTATGACAGTTTTTCAATTAAAAATTACTTAGGATGTAATCACACTGGTAATGTTTGCAGTTTTTGCTGTGTTGTATTTAAAAGAACCTTTTCACTGGAAATACCTGGTGAGTTTTGCATTGATATTAGGTGCAGTTTATTTTTCGTTTAGAAAATAATGAATGCAATAAAGCTGCTTAAATTTCAGAAGATACAAGTCTGAATCGATTTTTTTTACCGGTTAAATGCTGCATGGTCATTTGTTTTCAGACAAAGTTATTCGCCGGATCAATATTTTACAAGTTTTCCAATCTTCCCATTTCCACCGGCAAAAAACACCGTCTTTCCTTTTTTCGCCTTACGGCAAACATGAAAGCTTTCTTTGCTGATCCATTCCCAGTTGTTGCCTTCATTGGTACTAAAGTCAATCCCATTTAGCCCGCAACAAATCCATTTATTTTTATCCAGGTATTCCACGCAACTACGATAGCCATGTGGCGCTGCAGCAGGTGCAGCCCAGGTTTTGCCACTGTTTTTTGTGATGAAACAATTTTTGCTGCTGAAATCTTTGCTATTAAAATCACCTCCAACAACGATCATTGTTTTACTATTTTTTACCGCAACGGAATTGGCTCCGGTGCTCTCACTACCCTGTAAAATGGGCAGAGCAATTTTTTTATCCCGGATAAATAAATTGCTGTGTAATCCACCACTGATAAACACTGCTTCGCCATTGTTTAATTTTCTAACGTTGGTGCCACTGCTGGCAAAGCATGCCTCACCACTATCTGCAACCGGGTAATTTTGCGGTGGAATATTTCTCCAACTCATTCCACCATCAAATGTTCGTGCGATAAAGAATTTACCCTCAATAGGGTCGCCAATTACTATACCGCTTTGCTCATTCCAGAATTCCATGGCATCCAAAAACATTCCCTTCGTGGTATTTTCATACACTACTTTCCAGGTAGCACCTGCGTCCGCTGTTCTTAAAATATAAGCCGGCTCCCCCACACTCATGATTACGGCCGAGGTTTCATTAAATGCTTCAATATCTCTGAAGTCATATTTCTCGAACCCTTTTACCGTCAACCACTGAAAGGTATTGCCACTATCTACCGACCGGCCGATGGTGCCATTGCTGCCACTTAGCCAGATGATCCGGTCATCTACTACACTCAATCCACGGATAGACGTTTTAGTACCTGATGTAAGTAACTGAATGGTTTGCGCAAACGAAGAGGGAAGCCTGGCCGAAAGTAAAATAAAAAAAAATATTATTTTGAATTGATACTGCATAAGATGATTTTTGCTGCTCAATTTAAACGCTATTTTTAAATTAAATCGATAATTTAATTAATTGAATTGGATTGAATAAAGAAAAATGAATTGCCTGAAAGTAAATATTAAATTAGCAAAGTCGCAAATTGTCATATTGTTAGCCCGATTAAAATATTGAACTTGAAAGGTGGTTTTAAATTAGCACATCAGCACATTAGCCAATTAATATTATGATTCCGTATTGGATGAGCCGAACTGAATTAATGCTGGGAGAGCACAAGACCAATCAGCTGATCAATAAAAATGTGATCGTGGTTGGATTGGGTGGAGTGGGGGGGATTTGCGCCGAAATGATTGCCCGGGCAGGCATTGGTAAAATGACCATTGCGGATGGAGATGTGGTGGATCTTAGTAATTGCAACCGGCAGATCGCAGCGCTGCACAGTACCGCCCAGCAAGCAAAGGCAGAAGTGATGGCGGCAAGAATCCGGGATATCAATCCGGACATTGAACTAACCGTACTAAATGAGTTTGTGGAAAAGGAAAGAACCATCGAGATAATAAAAAATGGCGGCTTTGATTATGCCGTGGATTGTATTGATACGCTTACACCAAAAGTTTGGTTCATGAAAGTTTGTCTGGATCACAATGTTCCCATCGTAAGTTCTTTGGGAGCTGGTGGCAAAATGGATCCGTCCAAAATTCTGGTTACAGATATTGCTAAAAGTTATAAATGTAAACTGGCCCGTTACGTTCGAAAATACCTGCATGAATTTGGTATTGAAACCGGTATCACGGTAGTGTTTTCTCCCGAAGACATTGATGCAGAAAAAGTAATCGTAACCGAAAAAGCTTATCCAAAAAAATCTATCATCGGGACCATTTCTTACATGCCTGCTATTTTTGGTTGCACTACTGCCAGTGTGGTGATCAGGGATCTTTACCAAAGTGCCGGGGTGAAGGGTGAATGGTGAAATATTCACATCTCACCATTCACAACCAACCATTTATAATTGCCCATACCCAATTTACATGCACAACTCACAACTCACCATTCCCAGTTACCCTTCACAACTAATAATTCACCATTCACTAAGGCGTGTAATTCCACAATGATTAAAGTTTTCCTACTTTTGAAAAAGTTATTATAAAACGCTTTGCAAAATTTTTGCCAACACAATGAGTTATAATTATTTACCCTTAGATAAAAATATCACCAATTTTCAACAGGTAAAAAACCTGCTGGCCTGCGATCAAATGCTATCTATTACTTTTAATGCCCATGCTGCCATCACACATTGCCGTGAATACCTCAATACAAAACTGAATAGCGGAAAAGAAATATTTTATGGGATCAATACTGGTTTTGGTTACCTGCAAAATGTAAAAATTGATTCAGCGCAGTTGGAAGAGCTGCAAAGTAATTTAATACAATCGCATGCCTGTGGTCTCGGCGAAGAAGTGCCAAAAGATATCATCAAACTGATGCTGATGTTGAAAATAAAATCATTGAGCTATGGGCATTCGGGCGTTCAGATTGATACAGTGAAGCGGTTGATCGAACTTTACAACAATGATGTGCTGCCGGTAATATACACCCAGGGCTCGCTCGGTGCTTCCGGCGATCTGGCACCACTCAGTCATTTAAGTTTGCCATTGATTGGGTTGGGCGAAGTATACCATGAAGGTGAAAAAATAACAGCTGGCGAAGCCTTGCTAAAATTTGGATGGCAACCGATCAAGCTGCAAAGTAAGGAAGGGCTTGCGTTGATCAATGGCACACAGTTTATGAGTGCCTATGGAATGTATAATTTAATACAGGCCGAACGTTTGATCAAATGGGCCGATATCATTGCCTCTATATCCTTTGATGCGTTTGATTGCGGAAGCGAACCATTTCACGAAAAGATACAGTCCATTCGATCGCACAGAGGTCAGGTAGATACCGCCGCAAAATTAAGGGCACTGTTGGAAGGCAGCCAGATAGCAGTGCAGAAGAAGGAACAGATACAAGATCCTTATTCATTCAGATGTATACCACAGGTGCATGGCGCCACAAAGGATACTTTCGATTATGTGCTGAGTGTTTTTATAAAAGAGATCAATTCAGTTACCGATAATCCCAATATTTTTCCGGATGATGATTTGATTTTAAGCGGAGGCAATTTTCACGGCCAGCCGTTGGCGTTAGTATTGGATTTTTTAGCCATCGCAATGAGTGAACTGGCCAATATTTCGGAAAGAAGGACCTACCAGTTAATTAGCGGGCAGCATAAATTACCGATGTTTTTGGTAAAGCAACCTGGTCTTCATTCGGGCTTTATGATCCCGCAATATACTGCTGCCGGCATCGTAAGTGAAAACAAACAGTTGTGTACACCGGCCAGTGTAGATTCCATCTCCAGCAGCAACAACCAGGAAGATCATGTGAGCATGGGTGCCAATGCAGCCACCAAATGCAAACGGGTAATTGACAATGTAGAAAAAGTGTTGGCCATTGAATTGCTAACTGCGGTGCAGGCGCTCGAGTTTCGCAGACCGTTAAAAAGTTCACCAAAAATTGAAACAATCGTTGAAGCGTTTAGAAGAGAAGTAAGCTTCAATGAAGCCGACAGGATATTGCAAATCGATATGTTAAAAGCGATTGATTTTATCCGGAACGAACCAATTGATTGATTACAGTTTAATGTAGTTGAAAAATCATTTTCAATTTAAATAGTTGCATCATGAAACGGACAAGTACGCTAACGTTAGATATGCAACAACAACCGGTACAGATATAGGTTGTAGGGATAGGATCCAGCAAGGCCGCATTAAGAATTTTGCCTAATGAACGTCCGTGGGCGATGCAGGCTTTTATGTAGCGGAATAGTATTCTTGAATGTTTAGGCTCAATATTGATGAACGCTTAAAATAAAACGCTATGATTAAAACGCTTCACCTGCTTTTAGTAGCAGCATTGTCATTAACGGCCTGTGTTCCTCAAAAAGCTACCACGTCCGGCTACGAAAAAATCGTTGAAATTACGCCTGCTGATAGTTTGCGTTCAGTCCCTGAAGTTGTTAAAAAGCAGTTGAACGATTATGTATTGCTGCGAAAGAAAACCAACGAAGCCAGTCAACTATTGCTAACAGGTTCCAACAAAAAATTGATCGACAATACAAGCAGGTGGTTGGCTGCCAAAACAAGTAACAACATTATCCACATCAACCTATCGGCATTGACCAGTAAATATATTGGCGAGACAGAAAAGAATCTGGAAAGGGTTTTTGCCAGGGCCGAAACCAACAATTGGATATTATTTTTTGATGAAGCCGATGCCTTGTTTGGTAAACGCACGGTTGTAAAAGATGCCCATGATAAATATGCCAACCAGCAAGTAGCCTATTTACTCCAGCGGATAGAACGTTATAAAGGCATTGTTTTTATTCCTTGCATTTCGGCTGACTGTATCCGGGATATTGAAAAATTAAAAGTAATAAAAATAGGGGATTGATAATGATTGCTATCAGGTGGATAGGGTGAAGCAACCATATGACA
>JBBQQP010000165.1:0-7418 GCA_038215675.1 Chitinophagales bacterium
TGACCCCGGAAGTATGCTGGGCGTTGCTGGACTTATGAGTGCCTACCGCAAAGGAAATGTAGCCATCGTAAATGCAGTGGGCAATGGAGTGGCGGATGATAAAGCAATATACACCTTTGTACCAGCCATGATCCGTTACTACCTGAATGAAGAACCCATTTTAAAAAATGTACCTACCTACCAGTTAGGGAAAGACGAAGAGCGGGAACATGTTTTTAAGAACATTGAGAATATGGTAATTAAAAAAACCAACGAAAGCGGCGGCTATGGTATGTTGATGGGCAGTGCTGCAAGCAGTGAAGAAATTGATCAATACAAAGAAGAGGTATTGCAAAACCCACGACAATTTATTGCTCAACCCATTATAAGTTTATCAACGGTGCCTTGTTATATGGATGGCAAATTGAAACCGAGAAGGGTTGACCTTAGACCCTATGCTTTGTGCGGACCGGATGGTATTGAAATAGTTCCGGGTGGATTAACAAGGGTTGCATTGAGAGAAGGTTCACTGATTGTAAACTCTTCGCAAGGAGGAGGAAGTAAGGATACCTGGGTGCTGGCAGCCCCCTAAACCTTCAAGGGGGGACTTGAAGAACAGCCCCTGCCCGCGAAGGGGGGTTCTGGAACCTAATAAAGTGAAGAGTTTTTTATAAGAAAAGTTACTTGACTTATTCAAAGTTTGTTGAGTTTTGAATTTTAAAAGAATTGTTTTTAGCCCCAGTAGTGGTGTGAAACCAGAATATTCACTTAATTAAAAAGTGCCTTCTTAAAACCCCCCTAGGGGGCTTGGGGGCTTTCGTTTTACTTATGCTAAGTAGAGTTGCCGATAGTTTATACTGGATGAGCCGTTACATGGAACGGACCGATGGCATTTTAAGAATGCTGAAAATCAACTACGCTTCATCGCAGGATGATACGGAGGAGTTTTCGTGGATGCCGGTGTTAAAAATTTTTACTTTCTTAAAAGAAGAGGAGGCTAATGGATTGGCGCATGATACAAGAGCGGTACTACAGTTTATGCTGATTGGAAAAGACAATCCAAACTCGGTGCTCAACATTGTTACCATGGCGAGGGAAAACGGACGCAGTGTACAGGATCATATCACCAAAGAAATGTGGCAGTGCATCAATGATTTTTACCATATTATGCGTCAAGATAAACTGGCCGACCTATTACAGCGGGAGGATCCCATTACTACTTTGGATAGTTTAATTAAACAGGGGCTCTTGTATTTTGGTACCACTGATGTCACCATGGCAAGGGGGGAAGGCAACTCTTTTATCAACATTGGTAAGTATTTGGAAAGGGCCATGCAGTCTATAGATATCCTGGATGTAAAATTCAGCGATATGAATTATCAAATGGATAAAACCATTGACACTACTTATTGGAAATATTTTTTAATGTCTATTTCCGGATATGAATTATACCTGAAAACTTACCGTGGCGGATTTGAAGCGCCCAACGTGGTGGAACAAATTGTATTAAATGAACAATTTCCCCGGTCGGTGATTTATTCCATCAACCAGTTGCACCGGTATTTTACCCGGCTAAAACACGAAGGCAATCAAACCGATTTTAACCAGATTGATTTCATTATTGGCAAGGCAAAAAGCAAAGTGAAATTCTCCACCTGCGAGTCAATCGTAGAGGAGGGTCTGCAGCCTTTTCTAAACCAAACCAAAGACAGTCTTTTTGAAATCGGGAAAAAACTAAGTCAAAAATACTTTGCGTATGCGTGAATTTTTGCCGCCGTCCACCATTCTTTTTATTGATAAAACGCCGGCTAAGCAACTTTTAGTTTTTTCAAACAATATCATTTTTCCACACCAGTTAAAGTAATAAAGCACTCTCATTATGCCTAGATTTTTTATACATCATGTTACTAAATATACCTATCCTGAACCAGTGCGTGACAGTGCCAACCAGATTATGTTGTATCCCGTTAAGGATGAAAACCAGGAAGTGCAGAGCCAGCAAATTACTATTACAGGAGAACCATTTGTGGAGCAGTTTAAAGATTATTATGGCAATGAAGTAGGTTCTTTTATGCACATTGCCCCTCATAAGGAGTTACGGATTGATTCAAATATTGCTGTAATTACAAAGCCCATTCAATTTCCTTCCGATGAAATTGCGATTGAATTGCAATGGGACCATTTACTTCAAATCAAATTCATCGCACCGTTTATAGATTTTTTAAAGCAGGAAAGTTTTAATGCATTGCCGGAAGTAAAACAAATTGCAGATGCAGGGTTTTATAAATCGGTTTCCGTTTTTGTGGCGGTGCAGCAATTGAACACCTACGTGTATCAAAATTTTCAATACATCAAAGGCATTACCAGCGTAGAAACCACCCTGGATGAAGTGTGGACATTAAGAGCGGGAGTCTGTCAGGATTTTGCCCATATGTTGTTGGTGATGTTACGCCTGCTAAATATTCCCGCACGTTATGTAAGCGGCTATGTTTGTCCTTTTGATCACAACCTTCGTGGTGAAGGTGCAACGCATGCCTGGGTAGAAGCCTATATTCCTTTTTATGGCTGGCTCGGCCTCGATCCTACCAATAACTGTATTGTTAGCGACGGTCATGTGCGCCTGGCCATCGGCAGAAGTTTTAGCGATTGCTCTCCGGTAAAAGGATCTTATAAAGGCACTGCCAAACAAATATTGGAAGTTGGCGTATCCGTTTCTGGTGAAGAAGGACAAGCAACGAAAGATGTGAATGCCATTTTAACTGAACAAGCCGTGTCTAGTAATCTAAATGAAGGGGCCGGCGATGATAATTCATACAGGAGATACATGCAGATGGTGCAACAGCAGCAGTAGGGATGTATTTATATACTTTAGTGCACCACTAGTTTGGATAAACGGGTTCATCCACAGCAGTTTCCGGTAGCCGTTCGCTTTCATATCCACATTTACCACATTGGTACACATAGTCGGGTGCAACTGCATAGCTGGAGAATATCCAGGTAAAAATTACCGTTAGATAATTTGTTGCGCCGGGCTTTGTGATGTACGAAAAATCATGGCCATTGCATTTGGGGCAGGTGGCGGCTTTTATATATTCGCTTTCGTAGGTTTCCAATAGTAACTTAGCAATTACTTCATCTTCTTTTTTTATCACCAGCTTAATGCCACCAATGGCGTTGCTCAACATCGGATCGATGGTTACCGTAAATTCATCCTGCAGGTAACATTCAACTCCGGCAGCATGCAGTTTTGTAAGCGTAATATTTGCTAAAAAATAATTATCGAACGTCTTTATTATTACCAGATTCATAAATTACATTGTTTTTTATCTTCCAAAATCGTCGCCAAATTCCACCGCATATTTTTCATACTTTTTTATCAGCGTGATGTTTTTTATTTCAATGTCGGTCAGGTCCTTTTTAACATCAACGGTGTTGGGAATATACCAATCTTTGTTTTCAAAACTTTCCTTCAATGTTTTCATTTTAAAACAATAACCATGTCGGGCAAATATTTCATTGCGCATGTACTGCAATTCTTCTTTCGCCAGATTGTTTACATCATCTTCCAGCAGTAATCTGGTGGAAGCTTGCGGAAAATCACCTACCTCTTTTAAATAGGTAAATGCCTTGCGCTTCAATGTAAATTCTTTTGCTTTAATAGAAGCCGTTGGTTTATAAGGTGCCCAATTGCCTTTTATTTCAGTTGGTATTTTTGGGTCAACTCTAAAATTAAAAATACCATCATGCTGCTCATCACCTGGTTCTTTTACTGTAATAGTACAAACACTTTTTGAACGATTGACCGTTCCTGAAAACGGCCGGTCATTACCACCAACAATCGATCTTCCGGATAAACTATCGCTGGTTGCTTTTGTGATTAACAGGGTAATTTTATTATCACCAAAATCACCGACAAAGGAACCCAGTAGGCTTATATCCATAGCTGTTTTCGATTTGTTGTCTGACACCACGGAATAGTCTGCCTTTTGCTGACTATCACACGAAAGTAAAAAGCAACTCAACATCAATGCAATAACATTAGCCGGTTTCATATACATTTGTTTTACTGAAAGTAGCATTTTGCAGCCAACCTACAAAAACATAACCGGCATCATTTTACTCACCATTTTGGCTTATTATAGCTGGCTAATGGGGAAGATCATTGTAATGTACATTCCGCTGAAACCAGACACCGGCTTTTTACAATTGAAACAACCTTACCTGCACATCGATTTTTGGAGAGTAGCCTTTTATACCCATGTTTTTACCAGCCTGTTTGCATTACTAACCGGATTTACGCAGTTTTCAAAAATGCTTTTAACAGCCCGGCCAATGCTTCACAGAAAGCTTGGGTATTTGTATGTAATCAATGTTCTTTTCATTACCGGGCCTGCCGGGTTAATCATGAGTTTTTATGCCAACGGCGGAGTATCATCCCGAGTTGGTTTTATTCTGCTATCTGTGCTGTGGATTTATTTTACCGCTATGGCTTTGTATAAAGCGTTGAAAAAAGATTTTACCGGCCATCGGGCTTATATGATCAGAAGTTATGCACTTACATTATCAGCCATTTCTCTCCGTGTATGGAAGGTGGTATTTGCAGAATTTACCAGTCTTGGCCCTATGGACCGTTACAGAATTATTGCCTGGCTGGGTTAGATATTGAACCTTCTGATAGCCGAATTTATTGTTGCTTCGATACTAAAAAGAAATTCAATTTTTAAAAATTATCTCCCGGCCAAATAATTTTTCTCCATTAAAAAAACCGGGGAACTTGCTACCCCGGCTAAATATTAATGCGATGCATTTAAAACGCTTTATTGCTTACCATCAATAATAAGTGGTGTGTTGCCTTTACCCATTACAATCACTTTTGCATTGGCGCTTAAAGCAAGTTCCTTCATTGCTTTAATTTGTTCGTATTGTAATTGCTGATCTGTAAGGCCGGTGTTAATTATTTTCTGGTAATCTGCAATACCCTGCGCTTCCACTCTTTTCCTTTCCGCTTCCTGCTTTTCTTTCTGCAAAACAAATTCCATTTTCTTGGCATCCTGCTCTGCGTTTATTTTTGATTCAATGGATGCTTTTACGGAATTCGGCAAGGTAATATTTCTTACCAATAACTGTTCCAGCATCAGCCCACGTTTTTTAAAATCATCTTCGATGGTTTTGTAAATGCGTTGTTGAAATTCATCCCTTTTAGACCCAAACAAATCTACCGCCTGGTAATAAACTGCATTGTCCCTAATTTTTGTACGGGTAATGGGGCGAACAATTTTATCCCTGTAGTCATTCCCGGTTTCTCTTAATAACCGGGGAGCGTCCGCTGCTATTACCCTGTACAAAACGGTGAGGTCGATGGTTACTTCCAGCCCATCGCTTGTTAATACCTTAATGGCATCATCGCCGGCTTTATTGCCCTCATCGTTTACACCACTCATGGTATAATTCTGCGTTTTTACATCCAGTTGTTCCACATCCAGTAACGGGTTTATAAAATGCAGACCGCTGCCCATTACATCATCTTGGATACTGCCAAATAATTTTTTTACCCCAATTTCACCGGCATCTATTTGTTTTACGCAGGCGGATGATATGCCCAACAAAACTAATAAGACGGCTACAATGCGACCGGCACCTGTAAACTTTGAAGCGACCGCATTATTTTTCGCAATAACAGTAACTGCAAAAAACACAATTATTCCTAATACAATTAAAATCATGGTAGTTAATTTAAGTCCCAATCCGAAAGTCCGGATGTTGAGGGGTAAGTATTGGACGTAAACGGCCAAAGTTACTGTATTGTAATTCGGCTCGATTTAAAATAAAAAGGTCATTCCTTAGAAGTGGTTTGGAGCTTTGCAAACAATGGCTCAAAAGATTAAAAATTATTATCCCAAAATAAAAAGGATTTGCAGATTTAGCAGATCCTTTTCTATTATAATAAAATTTGAGAAGTTATCAAACTCATTCAATATCCTACAAATAATAAATCGCTAGTTATTCAACATCAGTGGCATCACAAGCATCAGTAAATCTTCGTGCTCTTCCATTTCGGTTGGACGTATAATCCCTGCCTTGGTTGGGGTGCTTAACTCAATATTTATTTCAGGGGTTTCAGCGGCATTCAGCATTTCAATTAAAAACTTGGCGTTAAAGGCAATCTGCAAATCTTCGCCATCATATTGACAACTCATTCGTTCGTTTCCTTCAAAACTAAAGTCTACGTCCTGAGCAGCCAATTGCAGTTCGCTACCGCTAATGGTGAGTGCAACCTGGTTGGTACTTTTATTACTAAATACACTAACCCTGCGTAAAGCACTTTGAAAATCGTTTTTATTAACCGTTAATTTGTAAGGATTATCCACTGGTATCACTACTTTATAATCCGGGAAACGGGCATCAATCAGGCGACAAACCAATTCGGTTCCGCCATGTTTTACAAATAGGTGATTGTTGTTATACGATAAGGTTAACTCGTCGTCATTATCCGGCAAAGCTGTTTTGAGTAAGGTCAATGGCTTTTTAGGTACAATAAATGTGTCTGTTTTAGGGCAGCTCACATCGGTTCTTTTATACTTTACCAACCGATGGGCATCTGTTGCCACACAGGTAAGTCCCTTTTTATCCAACTCGAAAAACACCCCCGTCATTGCCGGGCGAAGATCATCGTTGCTTACAGCAAATAAACTTTTATTGATCGCAGTAACGAGAGCTGTGGAGGTCATTGTGAAAGCATTGGCATCATCGGCTGCCGGTTCTTTCGGGAAATTATCCGGATTTTCACCCATCACCTTATACTTACCATTATCACTGGTGAGCTCGATGCCAAAGTTTTTATCAATGTTGAAAGTAAGCGGTTGTTCTGCAATGTTTTTTAATGAATCCATCAATATTTTGGCTGGAATACAAACTTTACCGCTGTCTTTGGCTTCTACATCCAAATGCACTTTCATCACCGTTTCCAGATCGGTTGCTACTACAGTTAGCTTGTTTTTATCAATTTCAAACAAAAAATCTTCTAAAATCGGTAATACAGTATTGGCGTTGATAACACCATTGATCAGTTGCAGTTGTTTAAGCAAGGCCGACGAAGAAACGATAAACTTCATAAAATATATTTATTGACGCCAAAGATAAAATCTTTGTAGCGAATGAAACAAGATAATATAATTAATTCAACACGAAGCCGTTTGAAGCTTCATTTGAAAGCCTTCGTTTAGAAGAGGAAAGGGTTACGAACTTTTTATATAAGAATAGGCTCCGTTGGCAGAGCCCGTTAGAAAGGAGCATTTGAACCCTGAAGTCATTTAGAAAGCGCTAAATTTTATCAACGGTGTGTATGAATGAAACCCGCTTTATACATGAGACTTTTATCCGTAAGAGAAATTTACCAGAAGGTTGAATCTACGAAAATGACTCCTAAAAATAACATGATA
>JBBQQP010000166.1:0-7383 GCA_038215675.1 Chitinophagales bacterium
TTTTAAACCATCCACAAGTTTTGGTATATGGCTCCTGAACCCTCCAATGTGGGTAGTAGGGATATGAGGTTACTACCGTGCAATCATATCCGCTATTAGCGAGCATATCAACCATCTCTCCATTATATTTTCCAATACCTGTTAGTTCCGGAGAAAAATTTCCCCCAATTAGCAGTACCCCCTTACGCTTGCTCATATTCAATTACTGTTGCTTTTCCTTAAAATCTTACAAATTGTATCTTAGTAAAAAAATGTTTGTAAAGAATTCGTCAACTAGCTTCTATTATTTAATCGTTCAAAAAAGTCTTACTGCTTTCAGCAACTTCTTTATAAAGCTGTGCATATTGATTGGCAATTATTTCAGCTTCGAATCGTAGTTTATTTTTTCTCCCCGCCACTACCAAAGCTTCGCGGTATTCATCATCTTCTATCACCTTTTTAATCCCCTCCCGGATCGATGCGATGTCAAATGGATCTACAAGGCAAGCGGCATCACCAGCTATTTCAGGCATTGCGGATATGCTGGATGTTACTACCGCTCTCTCAACTGCATTTGCTTCGATGATGGGCATTCCAAAACCTTCAAACGTTGAAACAAATACAAGCATATCACAATCAACGTATTTTTCAATAACGGCAACAGTCGATAGATTTGTTGCCCAGCTGTATTCAATTTTATGTTGCGCCAGCAATCGGAGCGTTTCTGCACCCGGCTCGCCAATGATATCCAGTTTACAAGATATACCAGCGATGGCCTGTATGAGGCGGTCAAGATTTTTGTTTTGCCTTGTTCCAACCTGTAATAATACAGGCTTTGTCTTGTTAAATATTTTTGAGACAGGTTTAAAATCAGGCCATATACAATTATAGATAACTTTGATTTTGTCGGGTTGGCAATTTGCATATTTTAAGATCTCGTCTTTGGTGTATTGCGATATGGCTGTTACAACACCGGCTTTGTAAACGGGTAAACGAAGCCAAAGCCATTTGAAAAAAAACGATTTAAATGGACTGCTTTCGTGTACATATAACCTGTATAAATCGTGAATGGTTAAAACTGTGGAGGCACCGGGCATCAATAAGACGGCATAATTAAAATCTCCAATAACATGGTTAACCTGTTTCCTCGACTTTAGTGCGACCGATGCGATATCAGAAACCCTGGAAGGCACCGATCTACCACCATAACTGAAATATTCAGTTGAAAAGCGAATGGATCTTGGAAGATGTTGCTTTACAATTTCAAAGAGAATATTTATGCTTAAATTTTCACTCTTGGTTTGGTAAAATGAGACCCTGATCATATATTTCAAATAAATTGCAACTAGAATACCTTGAAAGTGAACGAGAGTGTTGCGGCATAGTACGGCAATCTTTTATTTTAACTGTTATGCCTTTTTCAGCCAGGTTTATTCATCTATTTTTTAAAGTAATTAAATATTTTTTTTGCTACATAATTAGGCGACAAAATTATCGAGGCTGCCAACTGAAATGTACAGGCCAAATAATTATTGGAGAGCAGTGAAAAACCTGCATTTCTGAAATAGATCATTGAATAATTAAACCTTATTTTGTTTATTTTGGTCCACCATGAATATTTCCGTTGAACTTTTTTGAAATCCTCAAAACTGATTTCGGGCTTACCTGATCTTCTCATACGTAAACAATGTTTTACGAAATCAATTGTTTCTAATATAAGAAGGGGGCGTTTTACAGTAATGGCAAACTGGTGAATTCGATATTTCATTAATACCTCCGGTATAACTGATAATCGATAACCTGCGTCAGTTAAGCGATTAAAAAATTCAAAATCTTCACAAAGCTTAAATTTTTCCCGAAGTCCGCCGATTTCGAGATAAGCCTTTTTTTTGACCATCAAACCAGTATACGAACAAATAATAAATTCCTCATTTTTAAAAGCCGGATTGTACTGACCTACATGGTTACCAACAAAATACCGCTGAACGCCGAACATGTTTCCCTTCTCATTAATGTAATGACAATTGCAACTTGATGCATCAATATGTGGATTTGCCTGGTGATATTCTACCTGCATTAAAAGCCGATCTTCGAGCATTACATCATCGGCATCCATGAAAGCACATAACTGGGCCTTTGCTTTGGCAACCAGGAAATTCGTTGAGAGACTTTTACCTGAATTACTCTCAAAAAAGGCAACTACTCTTGTATCTTTTTCCTGGAATCTCCGGATGATTGCTGATGAATTATCTGTCGATCCATCATCTACGATAAGCAGTTCAAAATCCGTATACTGCTGGCCAAGTATGCTGTCAATCGTTTCTTCAAGGTATCTTTCCTGATTAAAAACTGGCAAAATTATGGTAACATGGGGAGTCATAATATAATCACAAAAAATAAGTAGCTTAATATTTGAGATAAAGGTGTATATAAACTAAATACTATCTCGAGTCTCTTTTTAATCGGAGTTCACGCATTTTAATTTTAATAAGAAATTCGTAATATGCCATGTTGATGCAATAACTAAATCCGGGCGCACCTTCGAGGATACCCAGGTTCAAAAAGTAAGCCTGGAGGAAACGAATTACTGGCCAGCCCGGAACTTTTGTCAGCCATGCTTTCATGGCAGGATTGCGAGTACTGCCATGTTTAGAAAAAACATTTGCAAAGGGTGGTACATTTTCGAGTCTTTCAACCGCTTCAAGACTTGAATAGCGATTATGGCGGTTTACCCAATGGCTCCACCCTTTTGAGAATCCATAGTGTAGGTAAGGTTCATTTATATATTTTATTTCACCATTCACATCTGCTTCTTTTTGCCCATGTCCATAATCTGTAAACCGGGCTTTCCCATTGTGCATCAATCTGAATTGCCATTTGGGAAAATTGTCGCTGTGCTTCAGCCAAACGTTTTCCAACATCATCTTCCAGCAACAATAAAAGCCGGCAGTTGAGTCGCCGGCTTTTTGTATGGATTCTACTAACGCATTATAAAAAGCAGGCGTTACTATTTCATCTGCATCAATAAACAGGAGCCAGTTATATTTAAACTTGAAATTGTCGAGGGCGAAATTTCGCTGCCTTCCAAAACTCTCAAATTTATTGTGACCAATATGGACGTCTGCTTTAGTTGCTATCTCTAACGTGTCATCGATACTTCCTGAATCCAATACAAAAACATCATCACTCCATGACACGGAATTTAGACAATCCGGCAGGTCGAGCTCTTCGTTCATGGTTAAAATGACAACCGAAATCATAACTATATTTGATGTGTAAAATTTATTCTGGGCTTTATAAGTTTTGCAGGGTTACCTGCATATACCGACCATGCCTGCATATTTTTTGAAGTTAAAGACGCAGCGCCTAAAACCGATCCTTCTCCACAACACACACCCGGTAGCACTACAGCTTTTGCGCATATCCATACATAAGCTTCAATGATAATTTGCTTTTTTACGTATGTAAAGTTTTGGTCATTAAAATCATGTGTGGCGCCACACAGGTAGGCATCCTGCGAAAGTATGGCGTGGTGCCCTATTTTACATCCTCCGGGGTTGTACACTTCTGCACCGGGTCCAATACAACTATAATCATCCATTACCAGTAACCAGGGCGCCCATATTTTACAGCTTGAATAAATATGTACATGATTTCCAATTTTACCGCCAAATAACCGGACTATAAAATTCCTCCAAAAATATAAAGGCGCCGGCGTCCAGCTGCAACATAGCCCCCATGTTATTTGCCAGCACAATCTTTTAATTTTATTCGCTGTAGAAAATACCGGTGTTGTATAATGATCGGTTGTTTCTTTGGGTAGCTGTTGCATTTAAAACCTTATTTAAGGGCAAGCATTTGAACAAATTTTTTGGCGGCGCTTTCAATTTTAAAATAACCTTCATAGCACATTACTGCATTGCTGTTTAGTTCGTCTTTATCTTTAACAGATAACTTTAGCCAGGCTTCTAATAATTTTACCGTTCCTTCTAGTGTATCATCTTCCACTAAGCCCGCATTTGCCTCCATAATTTCTGGCCATATATTAACCTGGTTCGAAATCAGGACCGGCTTACCACAAGCCAAAGCTTCTACTACCGCAATGCCAAAATTTTCCTGGTGGCTTGGCAAAACAAATGCTTCAGTAGCATAAAACGCACCCCACTTTGCATCGCCTGCAAGCATGCCGGTAAAATAAACAGATGCATGCAATGATAAGGATGTGACCAATTGCTTTATTTCATTTCCATATTCCGTTTCCAGGCCCGGCCCTGCTATAACCAGCTTAGGAAATGAACCCATCGTTGCTGCACTTGTTTTTTCAAGCAATGCGCCATAAGCTTTAATAAGCAGGTCAACGCCTTTTTTTTCGTGCACCCTGCTTAAGAAAAGTATAAAAGATTTGTCCCTCACCTGTGGACATTTCTCCAAAAAAGCGGAATGCATTTTATAGTCAAAAGGTGGAGGCTGCTGCACGCCGTAACCAATATTAATTTCACGTTTAGGATAGTATGGACGGAAGGGCTCACGTGCCAGTAGCATTTCAGTTTTACAGGTAAACAATAATCCATCCGCACTGTTCACTAATTTGCTTTCTATCAGTCTCCAGTAAGCCCGGTTGCGTAGCGCTTTCAATCTCCTTTCTGGGGCGTTTTGAAAATAGGGATCAAGCATGCCATGCGGCATAATAAAAAAACGGGGGAATTGTAAAGGCTTACCCAGGCTTACCTGCAACGCTTTATATTTTTTTAATGCCTTTATAAATGCATAGCCATGGTACAGCCATAAGGCATTCACAATTATTACGTCAAAGCGGCCCATGTTACCCACGAGCCAGGGCAAGAGTTTTGTATTGTATTGCCAGGGACCTTTGGCGGTGCCCAATGCGGTAATAGTAAATGAATCGCTATTAAAAAAAACCTCCGTTGGGTCGTCCATGCAAACCACTTCGTTTGGCACGCCCAGCTTTTCCAGTTCAGGAATAATGTTGCGGATACCCTGACTGATACCACCGGCATTGGGGTGCATACTAGGTACTATCTGTAATACTCTCATTAAAATATTTTGCGCAAAAAAAGGCTATATACGACTACCCCACGGGTAAAAAAATCAGTCCTGGATTTATTGTCCGAGAAAAGAAGCAAGTTACAACGCAGTCTACGCATCGCCTACATCGTTGGGTCACTTGCTGAAAGTTTACACCTCAAAAAATACACAATTAAAAAATCAGCCAACAGAAAGTTTATACTACAAAACCTTCCTCCCGGTGAAAATACTTTGCCTGCTTATCAATAATACCAACGGCTTTTGCTGGCACACCCCCATAAAGGATATATTGCTCAGTAAAGTTTTTATTTAATAAAGATTTTGCCCCTAGCACAGAAAATGCGGGTAACGAAGCGCCACCCAGTATTACTACATTGGTGCCCACAAAAGTATAATCACCAATACTGATTGGTGCACTGTGTTGACGGTTTTCCATTACATCAATTGAATGCGTAAGCAATTGCGACTGGTAACCCGCCACAGTTGAAAAATTGCCGATGCTTATGATATTGGTACAATCTATATGGTGATTTTTTGTTACACTGGAAGATTTGCCCATTACTAATTTTGCGCTGCGGTTTACCTGGTGTTTAAAATGAGGCGAGTTACTTTTAGTTGTAAAACCTGTTATCCAGTTGCTACGGCCAATAGTGGCGTTATCGTCCAATTCAATGCTATCAAGATGGACGGCCACCGTGAAATGATCAATTTTGGTATGGGCTGCCATGATTAGTTTATCAGGGAAAACCCAGGCCAAACCTATTTTTGCAGTGGGGTGGATTTGGTACTTGAAAAACTTATTCAAAAACAGCCGTTTCAAGCGCCAGGGCAACACGATGCTAATCAATTTCAATATCATTACAATTAGTTGCTTTTTTGATTGTTATGCAACGATATATAAGCACCCGTCATTTTACTTACTGAAAATCGTTTGATATTTTCAAATCCTTTTACCTGTAGTTCTTTCTTTAGCCCATTGTGTTGCAGGGCAAGAAAGGCACGGGCAAAAGCTACGGAATCACCCGGGCTTGCATGCAAAGCCGCCCCTCCGCTTACTTCGGGCATCGGCTCTACGTTACTTGCAATAACGGGTGCCCCGCAAGCCTGTGCTTCAATGATAGGCCAGCCAAAGCCTTCTGAAAAAGAAGGAAAAACAAATGCATCGCAGGATGAATATAAAGCAAGGAGGTTTTGATGTGTTGGTTTCACAATTGATTTTACTCTGTTTTGTAAACCAAGTTGTTTGATGTGCGATTCCAGGTGGGCGTCAATTGGATCGCCGGCAAAGCAAACAATACCATTCCATCGATCCCCCAGTTCAATAAGTATGTCCACCAATAGTTTCCTGTTTTTTCTTTCGAGGGAGGAGCCAAGATGCAATAAAAATGGCTGGCTTTTTTCAAAACCCATTGCCAGCATTTGTACTTCGGAAACAGGTTTGTTTACGGGATGGAAATCCTGATTGAAGGCATTGTGAATTACCTGCCAGTTTCGGTTATGATTTACAAAGCCTTTATTTAGGTCGGCTAATTGCTGGTAAGTTAAAGCAGAAACCGTTGCCAATTTATCAGCACTCAACAGGTTTTTTAAAATCCATTTTTGCAAAACTAAACCAAACCTGGAGGCTTCGCAATGCGCATCTTCAAAACCGAATGCACCCCGGATCGCCAATACGTCATGGCAGGTAATGGCGCATTTTGCTTTGGGTAAACATGCAAGGTAAGGCGCATTTGAATGGTCGCAAATATGAAATCGTACATTGGCATTGTTGTATTTTTTTTTCCACAAACGACCCCGCAAAATTACCGGGAATAATATCCATTTATCCAAATAACCCAACCATTTACCGATCCCTTTATTTGTACTTTTTGCCAGCCGTGCAAAAAAAACGGAGGGCAGCCAGGTTTCACTTTCAATACCGGCATCAATAAAGCCTTGTTGCAGCATGCCTGCAAAAAGCTTCATACTTTCTTGCTTATCGGGAGGGTAATTGGAAATTAGAATGATTTTCAATAAGAATTTCTGTTGACTTGGTTAAAAGATTGAAGAATTCTTTTCTCGGGAAGATCGCATTTTCTGATACCCGATCCAGCAAGTATTATAGAGACTTATACAGGTATTGTAGTATCGCGAAAAATCAGCCAATCATTTAATAGTACCATGCAACATTAAAAAGTATGTAAAATTTAGTTTAAACTGGCATTAATCAGTTGTGATACTGGGGTGATCTTCTTTTTTATTATACTTTCTTTTTTCACAGCATCAGTTCTAAAAGATGCTAACCAAATACCACCTGACAATGCAAAAAAACCCAATGCAGTTGGCTGGAGCCATGGTCCTTGTGCTACCATTAAAACC
>JBBQQP010000167.1:0-7352 GCA_038215675.1 Chitinophagales bacterium
GAAGGATGCAATGTTTATGCAGCACCGATAAATTTAAAATGACGCTTTTGGTATTACTTTTACAATATCAGGTTTTTCCATTTAACAAAATAATATGTCTACAGAAAGCATCATGGGTATCATTACATTTATCAATCATGACAAAGATTATGCTACCATTGAATACACTATCAACGGAAAGAAAAAAACGATCAGTGGAAATATTGGCGAAAAAGAACAATTGAAGTTAAAGGCAGAAAAGATCATCAAAAAGGTACACCAGTTTCATGTGGGTGATGAAATAAGTTTTGTAATCAACCTTTCGGCAAGAGGTGATAAAATGATAGCAGATTGTATTGAGTTTAAATTCAATAATGCGCTGGATAATCTCATCAACAAATCCACAATTGAAAACCGTTTTGTTGGTTATTTAAAAAAAGTAGACGATGATTATTTTGTAAAGGAAACCGGCAGTTATATTTTTTTTCCGCTTAGATTATCACCCTGGGAAAGAAAACCACAAGACAGCAATTTGAATGAGCCCTATTTCTTTAAACTGGAAAATACCGATAAACCTGATAAGGCAACAGCGGCTCCTTTCAAATCAATCTTCATTCATGAATATGCGATTGCCACGCAACATTTTAAAAACAAAACACCCATTGATGCGACTGTTTTTAAAATTACACCACATGGTATTTTTGTAAACGTATTCAGCAACAAAATACAGGCTAAAATACCGGTATCAGATAAAGAGGAAATAGTGGCGGGTAAACCTAAAGTACAGGTTGGAGATGTTATTAAAATAATCATCACTTACCTTGGTACCAGCCGCATAATTGTAGAGAAGGCGTAACTCGTGCCTTGTAAAAAATAACATGACGTATCGATATGTGAATGGTCAATGATCAATAGTGAGATAATGACCATTCATGACTATATATTCACACTTAACTTTAATCAAGTTCATAATTCTGCTATCTCGCTTTCGGTCATTTGCAGTTGGAATACTATTTTCAATTTTGTTGGTGCCATCATTGCAAAAAGTACAATCAGTGCTATCGCCAGGGCAAAAAAAGCATAATTGCCAGTTAATAAAAAGCAGATAATCACAAAAACACAAGGCGCCTCCAGCATTGTCCATTGAAGTATGCAGGCTATTTTGTAAACCGCCCACTGATCGTTTCGGCTGGTAAGCGTTTCTCTTGCCTGTAACAATTTCTTTTTAAACAGCAAGCTTCCCACGTAGAATCCAGCGGCTGAAAACACAAGCGCAATCACCTGCAATATTTGATTGAGGTGTTGAAACTCATTTGTAAAAGAGTTACTGTAAACCAGGTAGAAAGTAATGCCTGCGAAAAGCAATTGTACAATTAACATTGCCTTGTGTATAATCAGCAATGTCTTTAATCCGCCATGCTGAAGAGGTACAGTTTTATCCATAAATATTTAAGCATAATAAGGACTGATCATAAAATAAACAATTACGCCGGTAACTGCTACATAGAACCATAACGGCCAGGTAATTCTTACAAGTTTCTTATGTTGTTCGTATTCTCCAATCAATGCCCTGTAAGCAGTAAACAAAATGAAAGGTAACACAATGGCGGCTAAAGGAATATGCGTAATTAAAATGATGTAGTAGAAAGTCCTTAGCCAGCCCGCTGATAATTTTTCTTCATCGCTAATTATTTCATCATGGTTAAGGTCGCCGTATTTAGTTTCACCCGCCAACAGATGGTGCCCAATATAGGAAAATAAAAATAAAACCGACAACACGATTGCTGCCAGCATTATTTTTTTGTGAAGTTCATACTGTTTTCGCCTTATGCTAACCAAACCCGCCAACAAAAGAATGGCCACAAGCGAATTGATACCTGCGTTGGTAGTGGCAAAAATATGAGGGTTGAATCCGAGGTCGATATCCAACTTGTATTTTGATAAAATAGCCACCGCTACAAATACTACAACCGACACAATCCAAATCAGCATTTTTGCTCTGCCATCATTTTTAACAAGCGAAGGTTGCAACATAGTTTTTTATTGGTTTATTTAGTTTTTTGCAAAATGGAATTTAACCGCCAAACATCTCGTTAATGAATTCATTGAAACTCCGCTTCTTTCTTTTCTCCAACATCAATAAAGGAATATCACCTACAAGCTTGGCTTGTTTTAATGTATCAAACCCATTGTACCATCCTCTTACTACACGGTCCCTATCCAATAAGAAAAAGTTTTCCGTGTGTATAAAAGCTGTATCCACATTTACATCTGCCACACTTGCTTTTAATTCGTTCAGTGCGAAATCATAAATATCTTTTTTATTCCCTGTAAGAAACCACCAACTTTCATGGTTGTTCGTATACCGGTCTGCAAATTTCCTTAGCTGGGGAAATGAATCATGGTCGGGATCAATACTAATGGTAAGAAACTGAACGATACTATCCTTACTGTTTACATAAGAATCCTGAAGTCGCTTCATGCTCTTTGCCATTCCCGGGCAAATAGACGGGCACCTCGAAAAGAAAAAATCAATTACTAAAATTTTTCCCTTTAATGAATCAAGTGTGACTGTTTCGCCCAACTGATTTGTAAAGGTCATGTTCTTTGCCTGGTGCCAGATTGTATCCGTAGTTGTTTTGCCATTTTTTTCTATAACTGCAACGCTGTCAAAAAAATAACGCCTTGGCATATGTACTGCCTTTTCGCTGTAATACTTTACTACAAAGTAGGCTATTGTCGGCAAGATCATTGCCAGCAATAATCCCAATATCGCATTTCTATTCATGTTTTTTTCGGAATTTTTATAAAGAAAAAACCATCGTCCCATTTATTCGGACGATGGTTTCGTTTATAAAATAAATTTAAGTTAAACTAATTTTTCGCACCTTTTTCGACCGCTGCGGGTGCAACCTTCTCAATGGGTGCAGGTGTTCCGTTATATCTGTTACGAAGTGTTTTCCAGCTATTGCCATCCCACAAGAATGCAGCAATAAACCAAATGAATAAACACAAGGGTACAACTATTGTCATGATAAGATTCCTTACCTCGTCTCCCAAATGCATAAATACAGAAACGATATAGTAAGCCTTCGCTAATGTAAGAATACAAACCATCCCCTTAAATCCAAGCACGAGTGTGTGATTGGGGGCAGCACCTTTGTGCATATTATAAATGATCAAACCAATTGCCAATTCAATGATGGTTAGAAAGGACAAAACCCAAAAGGTCCTCCATATTTTCTTGGTACTCCCGCTGTGTTCGGGTTGAAATGTAATTTCCGGAGATGAAACTTGTACAGACATAATTCGTTTATTTGTTAATCAATTAATTGGTTTATTGTTACCATTAAATCAGATAAAAGCACAAGAACACAAATACCCAAACAAGATCCACAAAATGCCAGTAAAGTCCAGCCTTCTCTATCATTTCGTAATGGCCACGCTGGTCAAAATGCTTCAATTTAGTTTTAATGTACATAATGATATTAATAACAACTCCTGATAGTACGTGGAAACCATGAAATCCTGTAATCCCAAAAAAGTATCCCCCAAAAGCAATCGGTCCGGCATTGTTAATATGTATGCCAGAACCTTCGATAAATTTAATTAAATCAGCATTTGACATAGCGGCAACATTGTGCACTTCACCGGCTACGTGAATCGTTGCTGCGATGCTTGCCAACTGTTCCTTTGGAGTAGTTTGTAAAGCGGCAATCATTGCTTCGTGCCCCAAAGGTGTACCAAAGGGATTAGATTTAACTGTCGTTGGTAATACTGATAAAGTTCCATCACTTAACATTGCAATGTGTTCTCCAGTCAGTAAATGTGTCCATTCCCAAGCCTGGCAACTTAAGAACGCGATACCGCCAATAATGGTCCACAACATATACTTTTCTACACCTTTACGATTCATATTGTGTCCTTCATGAACCGCCAATACCATTGTTACAGAGCTGGCAATCAAAATGAAAGTCATCAAACTTACGAAAGCCAATGGTAAATTTGCATGGCCTGCAAATGGAAACGCATTAAACACCATGTTGGGATCGGCCCATTCATTCACACTAAAACGGATGGTACCATAGCTTATCAAAAAAGCACCAAACGTAAAGGCATCACTCATTAAAAAGTACCACATCATCACTTTTCCATAACTGGCATTGAATGGACTTCTTCCACCACTCCACCATTTTGTTCCTTGCTGTACTGCTGCTGTAGACATTAATAAAACTTTATTTTAAAAAAACGTTTAGACAAGAAGACTGTTTAGGCAAAAATATGAAACAATATATAGGTAACTATAAAAATTTAACCGCTTGCTTACACTAACGGATTAGTATTAAAAAAATCAGCAGGTAAATCCATAAAGCATCTACAAAATGCCAATAAGTACTGATTACTTCCAATGGCAAAATATTATAATTTCTTACCCTGTTACTAAAAGCCTTTGCGAAAAGAATTAGCAACGCCACAACTCCACCAACCACATGCAAAGCATGGAGACCTACAATTACATATAAAAAGGAGAAAGAGACATTCTTCGTTAACGTAACGCCCTTTACCCACAAGTCATGAAAACCGACTACCTGCATCAACAAAAAGCTCACACCCAACACCAATGTCACCACAACCATCCATCTGTATTTTACCATCTCCCGTTGCTTGAAAGCTACGTTGGAAATATGTAGTGTAAAACTACTAAGGATGATCACTAAAGTTGAAATCCAAAATATCACTGGCAAATCAAACGTTGTCCAGTTTGCCTGATTTCGTTTAACAATATATGCACTCGTTAATCCAGCAAACATCATTACGATACTTGCAATGCCTACCCACAACGTAAACTTATGCGGATGTATTCTTTTTCTCTGTTCCATCAACACTGTACTCATAACCTATGCCTTTACCAGGCGATTTTGTTTAAACAATTATTATACACTCCTCTTACGTGCCCAAAAACTATTTTGTGCTTGGTTTTCAAAGAAGCAATACCACCGTAGTTATAACACCGTGCTGCTATCAATGATGAATCTTATCTGCTAACAACGCAATGAAAACAACTGCCAGATAAAAATAAGAACTGAACATTACTCTTTTTGCACTGGCAATATCCATTTTAAAATATAAGCGCACGCTTAGAAAAATCATCGAAATGTTGCAAGCCATCAAAATCCACAAACTTGCAACTCCACTAATGTCAAAATAATACGGTAAAACTCCGATTGGAAGCATTAATGTGCTATACATAATCGTTTGCACTGCTGTGAACTTTGTTGGCCCCTTTTCACTAGGCAATAATTTGAATCCTGCTTTGCTATAGTCTTTGTGAGCTACCCATGCAATTGCCCAAAAATGAGGAAACTGCCAAACAAACTGTATAGCAAAAATGATCCACCCTCCCGTCCACTCGATTGGGCTATCGTAGAAGGCAGCGACCCACCCGATTAGGCAAGGCAAAGCACCCGGTAAGCCACCAACAAGCACCGCTACAGAGTTCACCTTTTTTAAGGGAGTATAAATGAATCCATAAATAAATAAGCTAGCCAAACCAATCAAAGAACTTTGCCAATTGAATACCAACAACATTATTAATAAACCCGCCACCCCTGTAATTAAAGCAAAACCAGTTGCATGCCTTACACTCATTCTGCCACTTGCAAGCGGACGGCCTGCTGTTCGTATCATCAATGCATCAGAGTCCTTTTCTGCAATCTGGTTGACCGTATTGGCAGAACCTGTTATCAACATTCCGGCTAAAAATAACAATAAGACATCCACCGGACTTCTATATTCTGTGGCGATAAGATAGCTTACTACTGTACTAAATACCACTAAAAAACTCAGCGTAAACTTGATTAATTGAAAATAATCTTTTACAGCTAAGGCCAACGCAAACGAATCTGAATTGCTTCTGGTATCTTTCTCCTTCAACATCCTTATCAAAAATCCTTTTTTATTAACACTGCAATTTCTTTATCCGCATTATCAACCCTTAGGAATATACTTTAACCCCAGCATGTTAATGTGAACTTT
This sequence comes from Chitinophagales bacterium, assembly GCA_038215675.1. Taxonomy (GTDB): domain Bacteria; phylum Bacteroidota; class Bacteroidia; order Chitinophagales; family Chitinophagaceae; genus Ferruginibacter. Next base: position 6,016 of record JBBQQP010000167.1, read on the forward strand.
CATTTTCTCCTACTGGCTCTGTTTGCGGAATAAATTCCCTGCCATCCTTACCGTAGTCATAAGCACCACGATGCACTTCAGGAATTTCTCCAACCCAGTTACCGTGGCCCGGACGAATAGGAGTAGTCCACTCCAGAGTATTTGAACCCCAGGGATTAGCGACAGTTACCTTACGACCCTTGAATATGCTATAAAAGAAATTGAAGACAAATAGCAATTGGGCAGCAAATACAATCATTGCCACAAGGCTGATAAACTCATTTAAACCTGCAAACATTTTAAATGACTCCCACATCGAAAAATCATAGTACCTGCGGGGCATACCTGCTAATCCTTCGTAGTGCATCGGCCAGAAAATCAGGTAAGCACCAACCAATGTTATCCAAAAATGGATATAGGCCAATGTGTTATTCAAGAAACGTCCATACATTTTAGGAAACCAATGGTACACACCTGCGAACATCCCCATAAACGAAGCTACACCCATTACAATGTGAAAATGGGCCACAACAAAATAGGTATCGTGAAGGTGAATATCCAACGCAGAGTTTCCAAGGAAAATACCTGTTAAACCACCACTGATAAAAAAGCTAACAAAACCAATGGCGAACAACATAGCTGGCGTAAATCTAATATTTGCACGCCACAATGTGGTAAGCCAGTTGAATACCTTAATGGCAGAGGGAACAGCGATCAGCAAGGTAAGTAAAACGAAAAAAGCTCCAAGAAAAGGATTTAATCCGGTTACAAACATGTGATGTGCCCAAACAAGAAATGCCAGAATCGCAATCGCAAACAAAGAGCCTACCATTGCCATGTATCCGAAAATTGGTTTTCTGCTATTCACAGAAATAATTTCAGAAGACATCCCCATTGCCGGTAACAAAATGATGTAAACTTCGGGGTGCCCCAGAAACCAAAACAAATGCTGGAATAAGATAGCGCTGCCGCCTTCATTTGGCAAAATCTTTCCAGCTACGACAATGTCACTTAAAAAGAAACTTGTTCCAAGATTTCTGTCAAAAAGTAATAAAATAGCACCAGAAAGCAACACAGGGAACGATAATACACCCAATACAGCGGTAAAGAACAAAGCCCAAATTGTAAGCGGCATTCTCGTCATACTCATACCCTTAGTTCGCATATTTAAAATGGTAGAGATATAATTTAAACCACCCAATAAAGAACTTACGATGAACATCGCCATACTCATTAACCAAAGATCCATTCCAATTTTAGAACCACTTGATGCATCACCTAAAGCACTCAATGGAGGATAGATTGTCCAACCGCCACTTGCTGGCCCCGTTTGAACAAACAATGAGGAAAACATAATA
>JBBQQP010000168.1:0-7352 GCA_038215675.1 Chitinophagales bacterium
TGCTTGTTGCTTTAAATGATAAACGAACAAAGGCCGGGCTGAGTCTGCAAATCACTAGACAACTTGTATTATTAAATACAACCTTCTTTTCTGGTTAGCACTTCGGCCGTTGGTCGGAGACGCAACAGCGGCGTGCCGGGATAGGTGGTATTTTTAAGGGTATGACAGCAACGGCAAGAGCGAAAGGCAAGAAGTTCTGAGTATAAAACTATTTCCTATACCGAACGCCCCTGTTGTGTGTTTTCACCAACAGGCGAAGCGTTGTAATCGAAATAGGTAGCTATTTTATTTTACAGTGAAAGGCAGACTAGGTTACGTTTCGGTTATTGATAGAAAATGTAATAATGTTTTTTTAGAATTGCTTGTTGCTTTAAATGATAAACGAACAAAGGCCGGGCTGAGTCTGCAAATCACTAGACAACTTGTATTATTAAATACAACCTTCTTTTCTGGTTAGCACTTCGGCCGTTGGTCGTAGACGCAACAGCGGCGTGCCGGGATAGCTGGTATTTTTAAGGGCATACCAACGAAGACAAAAGCATTTTTCCCGAAACCAACTTGAGGATGATTTTTAGAACACACGCAGAGCAAACAGCGAAAGGAAAGGAGTTCTGAGTATAAAACTACTTCCTTTACTGAACGCCCCTGTTGTGTGTTTTCACCAACAGGCGAAGCGTTGTTATAGAAATAGGTAGCATTTTCATTTTACAGTGAAAGGCAGACTAAGTTACGTTTCGGTTGTTGACAAAAAATGCAACTTGGTTTTTTAGAATTGCTTGTTGCTTTGAATGATAAACGAACAAAGGCCGGGCTGAGTCTGCAAATCACTAGACACCTTGTATTATTAAATTGCAACCTTCTTTTCTGGTTAGCACTTCGGCCGTTGGTCGTATACGCAACCGCGGCGTGCCGGGATAGGTGGTATTTTTAAGGGCATGACAGTAACGGCAAGAGCATCAACCCCGTTTCCTTTTAATTTTTTACAGGACGTTTTTATAACGTACTTACACTTCCTTCGTTATTCCAACACACACAAACTGCCGGTCAAATGACCAGCAGTTTCTATAATTATCTCAAAAAAATGACCAAACAATTAAAAACCCTTACCAATAGTAACCTTAATAAATGGATCATCCAGTTTATCGTTACTGTTTAAAATTACTGCCGCCGGGCGATAGGTTTCTGTCGTCGTACTACGCTGGTAAGTACCTGTTGTAATATTTTTTATTGCAGATGCAAGGCAGCTTTCATTGGTGTCTCCCCAATCTTTATCAAGTCCATCGGCAATGGTGGCATTTACCGGAAGACCGTTGAAATAACTGCCCTCGCCATTTTTATTGGTTGTTTTAAAAGAAACCGGGAACACATACCAATCACCTACGGATATAGGAAAAAACCCAACAGGTTTGCCGTGTGTATTTGAGGGGCCCACCAGCCTTACATTCATATACGGCTTCAGCGTATTGATCAGTAATTCACTGGCAGATGCCGTACTTTTTGTAACAATAAAATAAATTTTCGACAACTGCAACGAACCGGTTTTCTGTATATAAGTCGTTTCGTTATGCTGGCTGTTTTGAGTATTGTAAATCTGCTTCATCATCAGGCCGCCGTTAGCGCTGGAAGGCGCAAGATAATTAGCCAGCTTTTCTGCGAGTGAGACATATCCACCACCATTGTAGCGCAGGTCTATCACCACATCGGCAACTTGTGCGGCGGAAAATTTGCTGAATACCCTGTCAAATTCTGCGCTGATGTCTTGCTGATTTCCTAAGAATGAGTTGAACACCAGGTAACCTATTTTTTGAGAACCGATATTGTAAACCGTATCCAGGTACACCGGTTTCTCTGTATAATGCCCGGCGTTTAAAGTAGTAGTCATTGTTGTACCATCTGGCTTTGTAAATTCAAAACTAGTGCTGGCAGAATAATACACATTATCTACAATGGTGCTGCTACCAGCTGTATTGATAGTACTATTCCCGTTAATCTTTGTAATGCGCCAACCCCTGCGAATACCCGCCAATCCCGATGGAGATTTAGGCTCCACCAATCTCACCCTTAAATCGTTTTCTGCTCTAAAAAATACTGACAAGCCAAAATCACCGGCTTCCGGTGTAGCACCTCCTATTAAAGCGCCCATGCCGCCACTTGCAAGATCCCACTCCGTTTTTTTCATGGCAAAACTCCATTTGTCGACAGGACTGCCGAAACCAGGCTCAATGCTAAAAGGCCTGATCGCTGTCATAACGGCTGCAGGGTCGGAATACGACCTTGCGTTAAACGTGGCAGGTATCTGATCATTCCAAAGATAAATTTCCCGGCTTTGCAACAAGGCTGAATCCTTCAAAAGGTCGGGGTTGAACGTTACCGCTACTACTACCGGTGGAGGCGGCGAAGGTGGTGGTGCCACTACATCCGGTTTGTCTTTTTTACAGGAAGAAAGAAGTACCATTGCTGCAAAAAGAAAAGGCAAAACTTTATGTGTGATTGTTGTCATAATAAATAATAAATTGTATTTATAGTATTATAAAAATTTCCCGCTCCCATTAATCAAATTTGTTGCTAGAAATGCTACCACACAATGTTTTAACAAAATAACTTTTTAAAGAAAAGACTTGCATTTTCTTAATGCATTCATTTACAAACCTATATATTTTTTTATGTGTATAAGTTCTATTGTCTTTTCTTTCTGCACCCTTTTTTCGTCCGCTGCACTACTGCCTTTTTAGTGTTCACCGCACTATCCGGCTTCGAAGGTTCATGAGTCAGTATAGTTTTACCGGATACATATACATCTGCACGGGCAGCTCTGTCTTTTCTCAAAGAATCTTCCCTTTTCAGGCTATCTGTATTTTGAGGTTTCATTTGTGCATTGGCTACCGTGAGGCTAAACAAACCTGTACAACCTATAATGATTAAGCTTTTGTATGTCATATTATTTTTCTTCTTTGAATACCATAAATAAGCCATAGTTTAAAGCCACTGTAATTTTAGGATAACTTAAACATTGCAAGCCACGGCTGATTTTAGAAAAAGGTAGAATAATCTGGAAAGAAAACAGCAGGCTATCAAATGAAGTAGTTAATCTTTGGTTACCGATGGTGAAAAAGATACCCAATATTGTAGCTATCCTTGTATTTGGCGCCATTGTAATGGCTTTATGGAACGCTATTTTACTGGCGGTACTAGGTGTAAAGGCCATCACGTTTTTACAAGCGCCGGGCATCCTACTACTGAGTAAAATACTATTTGGTGGCTTTAAGGGGTGGATCCGGACACAGGGGTGGCCGTGAGTGGAAACAAAAGATGAAAGCAAAATGGGAAACCATGACACCCAATGCAAGGGAAAGTTTTAAATCGGAATGGATGAATCGCTGTGGCAGCAGATGGGGCATGAAAGTTGCAACTAAGAATCATGAAAAAAATGTATTGTAATTTAAAATTTCGGAAACTAATTTAAACATTTTACTGCCCCAAAACATTATTATGGAAATTTTCGTATTTAAAACCAATCTTTCAGATGTTCAACGCATACAGGATATAGAGCCTTCTCTGGATGAGCATTCCAATAAATTTAAATGGAATGTTGATTTGAACGACGATGATAATATTTTGCCGATTGTGGCGAACGATATGGCAGGTGAGGAAGTGGAAACTATGTTACTCAATGCCGGTAATTATTGCGAAGAATTAAAATAAACCAGTAGTTGCCCGGATTTTAAGGGCGTTAAAATAGGTAGGTTGATTTACGCCTTCCAGTGTTTTTATTGTTCAGGTTTTAAAAGTAAAAAACGGTCCGCACGATGCAGGGCCGTTTTTTAATTTACATCAATCCGATAAAGTTTTCAGTTGCCTCAATTTCTTTGAAAACTCATTTATACAAAAAAATATATTAGACTATACGCATGAATAGGCTTTGAGCGTGATGCAATTTTCGTTTTTAAACAGCCAGAGCGAAAAACAGGCTTAACAAAAACCAACCTATTAAGACAATCGATAAAAACACCGATATTTTGTTTTGTACTATCTTAAATCGTCGGCTGTTAACACTTCTGGAATTAACGATTCTGTATTCTGAGAAAAAAATAACCTGAAAAAAATTTCCAATGTTATACCGGTACTTGTATCTGAAATAGTGAATCAACTTCCACCCTAGCAGACTTACGAATAGTACCAAAAACAAAAGCTGTAACGGGAAAGGAATATTGGGAAAAATTCGGTTCATCACTTAAAATTTGTGAAACTAATTGTAGAGCATTTTCAGTACGGATTAAAGGCCATTTCAAGTTGGACCACTTGCTGCGAAAATGATTCTGACTGCTTCCTGGAAAGCCTAAAGCTAATCATATACACAATAGCTACCACTAAAAAAAGAGAAATAAAAAGCTTTGTGGCTTTTCATTTACTTCATGATTGGATGCATTGCTACAACGGTGATGATCCCCCGCATAATATAAGAATTAGCAGGCGTCACTATAGTATCTCAGGGATTTATCAGCCTGTATTGATTCCGTGTAAAATCAGGTCACCTTCAGTCTGGCAATTTCCCCTACAATAAGCAATGGTATGGTTGAACAGTGCTTCAACCGAGGTAGGTTCCATCAGGCAGATAACTGTAAAAAAGCAACACGAATTATTTTGAAAAACAATCCAATCTAAAACGGTGAGATTATAAAACTATTAAGTCCAGCCTTGCAGTGAGTAAATCTAAAAACGTTTATTAGGATGCATTTGTAAATTATGAAAAACTAAACAAAGGATTCAATCTTACCATCACTAAAAGGCTGTGTTTGGCAACAGAAAAGCAATTGTCACCCAATAATCAAAGGCAAAAAAATAGGACGTGTTTAATATAAGCATTGGCTACACAAATAATTTCGCATCATTAAATTATGCATTATAGAATGATATTTTTTGATAATCAATTCATTTAAGAACCGTATTGTAGCCACTGGGTAATACAATCATAGTAACAGCTGAGGCCAGTAAAATTAATCAACGACCTGCCGGCTGAATATTCAATAGGTGGTTCAATTGAAAAGAATCTGGAATAAAAAATGAACTTTCAAGATTACCGTCATGTGAGGCACAGCCAAAAAACCGGGAGGAGATATACAACTATGTAACAATTTATTTGCGAGCAAACTAATCCCTTCTACACTCGTTTAAGCAATCAGCTTCTTCTGGGCTTCTAATATAAACAGGACAGTTTCTTCAGATAGTGGCTTCTCAATATAATCAACCACATTTCTATTTTCAGTGGCTTTTTGCTTATCGCCGGAATCTATTGATGAAGACATCATGTATATTTTAAACTGGTCCTTTATTTTTTGATCGAGACTTTCAAATTTATCAAGAAATTCCCACCCGGACATGGTTGGCATATTGATGTCAAGAAATAATATGGTAGGTATTTTATTGCCGGAATACTCCTGGAGTATGTAGTCAAGCCCTTTTTCCGGTGCAGTAAAATCTTTAATAGCGGGTTCGCTCACTGCTTCATTAATGAAAATACCGCAAAGCATATTATTAACGGGATTATCATCAATAATCAAAAAGTGAAAAGGTGTTGTCATAATCAGTATTTTTTATGTTGCAAATTCAATTTTAAAAGCTGTTCCTTTATTTACTGCACTGGTAATGCTGATTTTGCCGCCGATAGATTCCACCTGCGTTTTTACCATGTACAACCCCATACCCTTACCTTCTGCCACCGTTGTGTGAAAACGTTTGTATAAACCAAACACATTGTTACCACTTTTTTTAAGATCAATACCAATACCATTGTCATTAAAAAACAGCACGATCTTACCGTTTGATTGTTGGCTACTTATTTTTATCACCGGTGATATATCAGCTGCCCTATACTTCAAACTGTTGGTTATAAGATTGTAAAAAATACTGTGCAAATAAGTTTTTATAGTAACCATTTCATCCACTGCTGAAAAGTCGAGTAAAATAATGGCTTTTTCTTTTTCAATGACACTCCCAATACTTAAAATAATATTGTCTATCAGTTTGGTGAAACTCACTTTCTGTCTATTTTCATTCACTCCTTCACGCACTTTTAAAATATTATTCAGATCTTTAAATACGTCATCCAGCATATTTACAGAAGAAGAAAGTCCGCTGACGATTTTACTTTTAAAAACCTCCGTTAAATGATCTTTTTGCAGCACATTACAAAGGCCAATAATATCCGCTACCGGCGACCGCATGTTGTGAGACACGATATAAGAAAATTGTTCAAGGTCTTTATTACGATGTATCAAATCTGCAGTTATATTTTCCCGTTCATCTGCTGATTTTTTTCTTTCTGTAACATCTCTGAAATTTGCCACGATGGCATTGATGCCGCCTGTTTCAAGAAAATTTGTTAGCGTTCCTTCCACCCACATATAGGTTCCATCTTTTTTCCGTTCACGGATTAACGGACACTCCATGGGCACTCCGGGATGCATCATAATCTTCACTAAAAACTCCTGCATTATCAATACATCATCAGGGTGCAGAATATCTGCTAAATTTATATTCAAATATTCTTCGTGGCTATATCCGAATTTTTTTGATACCGCAGGACTTGCATAAATTGTTTTTCCCGCAGGATCAATTACCGTGATCATATCGTCACTGCTCTCTATCACTCCTTTAAAAAACTTTTCGCTTTTGGCAATTGCTTCATTGAGCTTTATTACTTTTTCTTCTGATATTTTACGTTCCGTAATATCCAATACAATTGCTAAAAATCTTTTACTGTTTCCTTCTGTTACCAATTGTAAATGTATTTCAACGGGATAAAGGCTTCCGTCTTTTCGTTTGTGATCGGTGAAAAATATAATTTTTTCCTTTTCATTATTCACTAACGGAACAATAAGCTGCTTAAAAGATGTTGCAGTGAAATCAGGCTTTAAATCAAGTGGCGTCAATGTCTTTATTTCGTCGTCTGAATAGCCCAAATTGAGCAGCGCTCCTTTATTGACATAGATAAATTCGAATGTTTCAAAGTCGAATATGTAAATTTCGTTCAGACTGTTTTGCAATGTTGCCTGTAAAATATTTCTTTGTTGTTCGTCATTTTTGCGTTGAGTAACATCCCGTTCAATTGATATCCAATGTGTAAACAATCCTTTTCCATCAACTACGGGGCTAATGGAGAAATTAATCCAGAATTCATCTCCATTTTTTTTGTAATTAATAGTAGTTACTTCACATGATTCCCAGTTGCGCAGTGCTTTTGATAAACGTGCCAATTCTAGTTTATCTGATTTTGGCCCTTGTAAAATACGGGGCGTTTTACCGATAACTTCATCGGCAGCGTAGCCAGTCATTCTGGTAAAAGCCGGATTTAC
>JBBQQP010000169.1:0-7350 GCA_038215675.1 Chitinophagales bacterium
ATTTTGCATCGAATGCTCACCATATATTTTATGTAGAGTTTCAATTAGTTCCCTGGTTTAGTAAATGATATTTGGATGCTGGCATGCGTAAAAAAATTTTGTTGACTTAACCGCTCTATTATCAAAATTGATTTATACTAATTGGTTTATAGTATTCGTCTTAGGCACTTTTAATACTAGCTGAAATCATTTTAAACTGAACATTGGCCTTGAACCAATGTTTGGGGAGGACTGGAATAATAATGCCTTCCTCAAGGGAAGTTTGTATTCTTATACTTTAATTGAATAACGCTGCATCTCAGTCAGTTATTCGGTATATCATCAATAAACAAGGAAACTTTTCCCGGGTAAATCCTCACAAAAATCAAAAGATGAAAGGGTAATATTTCCGGTGGCTTTTTTTAATGGTTTTTCTTAATGCAACATTGGGAATACATTAGATGATTTAAAGTAAAATTTCAATCGTTTCAATTCTCAGATTTCTATGGGTCACTAAATTTCATCTTCGGCCTTACAATGTATGCTAGAAACAATTTTTTTCCGGTTATAATACTTCTTTGATTGAAATAAAGGTAAGCTCAATTATGGAAATATAGGTAGTTACTTATCAATTATTTTATATGTCTTTTAATTTCATTTATACAGTCTACTCGTCTGTCTTGTTTTCTGCATTTTTACCAGCGGATGTTTTTGCTTGAGATTTTTTAACTTCAATTGAATCTTTTTTCGGCCTCATCTTATTCTTTACGTCCTGTTCCTTTTTTAATATTGCCTGCTTTTTTGCTGCTGCTTTTTTTTGTTTTTTAAAGTACCCCCTTAACAAAATATTACTTTTGGCGGCTTCCATGTTTTCACTCAGGCTTTTCGTTCCTTTCTGCAAATTGCTCATAGTTGAATCCAGGGTTTTACCAAACTTATCGTCACTCACCAGTTTAGATAAAGCCCCATCACCATTATTCATTTGGTAGGTGAATTTAGCAAATTCTTTAGAACTCGTTTGAAGATTGGAGAGGGTAGATTTCAGGCTATTGGCAAAAGCTTCATCAGTAATCAATTTTGTAAGTGTACCATTGCCATTGTTCATCTTGTAGCTAAAATCTGCCAATTGAGCAGTGATGATGCCGGCATTGTCCACACTGGCCTTCACACTATTCATAATATCCTCCATCTCGATAGCGCTTTTAGAACCAATAAGATCATTGTCTTTAACCATTCTATTAGTGCCGGTGCCGGGTGATATCGTAAGTACTTTATCACCCATTAATCCATCTGAACCAATACTTGCGGTGGCATCAGTTTTAATAAATTGCTGCACATCATTTTCTATCAATAGTTCTACCATCACTGAAGTATCCGTTATCAAATCGATGGCACTTACGGTACCAATATTGATACCCGAAAAGCGAACATTATTACCCTGTTTCAATCCACTGACTGTTTTAAACCGGGCTTGCAATTTAAAGGTGGAGCCAAAAAGGTTTTTACTTTTTCCAACAAGATAAATAGTGCCGATAAACAGCACTAAACCTACTATCACAAACATTCCCAATTTCCAGGTGTAACCGGATTCTTTTTTCATACAAAAGTATTTTAGTTAGCTCATTAAATAAAGAAAGAACGTACCCATTCATCCGTGCTTTTTTCCAGTGTGTCGTAATTGCCTTCAGCGCATATTATGCCATCTTTTAAAATTACTATCCTGTCGGCAGTAAGCTTTGCACAAGCCATGTCGTGCGTAATGATAATGGAACTTGTTTGATACTTTTTCTGCAAGGCCAAAATCAGTTCACTTATTTCCCTGGAGGTAATTGGATCCAGGCCAGTGGTAGGTTCATCGTATAAAATGATCTCAGGTTTTAAAATGAGTGTGCGTGCCAATCCAATGCGTTTGCGCATACCACCCGATAATTCATCCGGCATTTTATCAATAGCCTCCACAAGGCCCACACTATCCAATGTTTCTTTCACAGCCTCGTCTAACTGGTCCGAAGTGAGATTTTTGCTATGGCGTTTTAAGGGAAACTCAAGATTTTTTCTAACTGACATAGAATCATATAAAGCAGAATTCTGAAACAGAAATCCAATTCTTACCCTGGCTGCATTCAGAGCTGTTGCATCCATTGTTGAAATATCAGTTCCGAATATTTTTATTTCGCCTTTGTCTGCCACTTCCAGTCCAACCAAACACTTAATGGTGATAGATTTACCTGAACCAGATTTACCCAACACCACCAGGTTTTCTCCCGGCGCCAGTTTCAGATTGACCCCCTTCAACACATCATTATTTTTGCCGAATGATTTACAAAGTCCTATTATATCAATCACTGGTGCAGCATTGTTAGCTGCGTTGCTTAAATTACTATTTGTTTCTGTTGTAACCATGATTAGAATAAGATATCTGTTAATTGAACTGCAATCATGTCGATGATAAATATGGTGAGTGAAGCTGCCACTACCGCCGAGGTGGCAGCCTTGCCCACACTCTCAGTGCCATTGGCAGCCGTGTATCCCTTGTAGCACCCAATTAATCCAATAAAAAATCCGAAGAAAAACGTTTTTATAGTGGCGGGTAAAATATCGAGAAAATCGAGTGAGGCAAGTACTTGTGCCAGATATCGGAAAAAGTTCACGTCATCATGGATATTAATACCGACATAACCTCCCAAAACACCCACGGCATCCGCAAAAATCACCAGCACTGGTATCATTAGCGTTGTAGCCAGTATCCGGGTAACAACCAGGTACTTGTAAGGGTTGATAGCCGATACTTCCATTGCATCGATTTGCTGGGTAACTTTCATCGATCCCAATTCAGCACCAATACCCGAAGATATTTTACCTGCACAAATTAGGGCGGTTATTACGGGTGCAATCTCTCGTATAAGCGACAGCGCCACCATGCCCGGCAACCAGGATTCGGCGCCAAATTCTGCAAGTGTTGGTCTCGATTGCAAGGTAAGCACCAGTCCCATAATAAAACCTGTAATACCAACGAGGGGCAAAGATTTATAGCCTATGATATAACATTGTTTCGCAAATTCTTTAATCTCGTAAGGAGGCAAGAACAATTCCTTAAAAAACCTTGTGGTAAACAGCGTAACATTACCGGCATCATTAAAAATACTTTTTAAATGGGCAACCAAAATTTTATAATTTAATTGTTTAAATCAGCAATAAGACTAAAAGGCTTCTTTTACTATTGAACAGGGATCTACCTGTAAATGGCCCAATTGAATTTCAATAGCAGCTACCATAGCTGGAGGACCACATAAATAGAAGAAGCGTTCAAGTCCGTTACTGTTGGCTTCAATGTAGTGTGCATCAATATGTCCATAATCATATCCCTCCAGCTTTTCACCCGATAATATATTTAGGAAATTTTTACCAAAGTAACTTTTTAATTCGTCTTCATAAATGATGTCATCTTTTGTTTTGTTGGCAAATATCAATTTGTTTGCACCAAGCTCATTGATCGTGTTAAGATGACGGATGATTGGCATAAATGGTGTAATGCCTGCACCGCCGGCGATAAATACGCCCTCACCTGTATAATTTATTTCACCGTAAACATCATGTATTATTAACTGATCTGCTTTCTTTAGTTTCATCATTTCCCTTGTGACTCCGTTACGTTCCGGATATAATTTTATAGTAAACTCCAAGTAATCATTCGCCGGTATAGAGGTAAAGCTGAAAGGGTTTCTTTTTGTGCTCCAGCCACGTTTGTTAATGGATATATCAGTGGCCTGTCCCGGCCAAAAATTGTAATACATCGGTTTTTCCGTAACAATCTTTATTACATTATGTGTTACATTATAAACAGACTTAACTTCTACTACAAATTGTTGCATACTACTAGATTTTCAATGTATATGACCTTTCTCTGGATAAAATGACTTAGTTATCACACACAGATATTAAGTGGCATAAAAAATAACCATGGCAACATATTTTGATGATTCACGTTTCGGTTATCTTTTGTCGGGTACAATTCAAATTTTACGGTGCAGTCAGTTAGAGGGTATAACAATAATAGCCCAATTCCAGATTTCCACGCTCTGCTACTTAAAACTTCAGAAACGCTGTATCGTCAGAATTAAAAAGTACCCAATCTGAACCGATAAATTTGCTGGTAAAGCTTATTTGCAAATCGTTTTTTTGATGTTAGCTTGTTAAGGCACTACAATCAGTTTATATTACAAAGATGACTACTTTATTAGTGGGAACTGTTACATAAATACAAGAATTACTTACATCATTCACAGGAGGATTTATCGCCTTAAATGTATCTATTGCAGATGGCCAAACCATATTTACCATATAATCTGAATGAACTTCCACAGCCTGTGCGGATTGACGAAAAATTAAAAAGCATACATGCCGAGGAGAAGCATTTTTTAAAATGTAAATGCTTAAGCAGAGATTGTAACGAGCTGCAGGATTGACTACAATAAAAAAATATTTTAAAAGCGCAATCTATTAAAATAAGATTGTTGAACGAAGGAAGGCCGGGTAACACAGCCTTTTAAAAACCAATATCTATAGCACGTTTTATTCAAATAAATAAACCAACATACAGGCTTAAGAAATAACCACCGCTATGCTTTACATCCGGTTCATGTACCAGTTTAATTCCTTTTCCATTTTCTTTACTGAAAAAATATGATCGATAATTTTTTGCAGCCGGATAAACGCTGTTTCGCTTTTCACAACATAATCCACTGCACTATGGTGCATGCAATCTATTGCTACATCAATTTTATCCTGAGAGGATAACATGATCACAGGGATATCAGCTTTAATCGCTTTGATCTTATCAAGAGTTTCAATACCATTCATGGCGCCTTTGTCAACTCCGTCCAGGTGATAATCTAAAATAATTACATTCGGTAACAGGTTTATATTTGCCAGACAAATTTCACCAGTAGCAAATGTGTGAATTAGAAAATTTTCATTTTGTGAAAACTCGATTTCCAGTAATTTCAAGAAAACGATGTCATCGTCTACAAGAAAAATTTTTATGCGTTCATTTTTCATGCCCTCATATTTTTGAAGTTAATAAATTCCTGTTCCAATTCAATACAAGCTTGTTTGCATACTGCTTCCAACTGTGATACCAGTTCAGGTATTTTTTCATTTTGCTGCTGTGTACCGGCAAATTCAATCACCGTTTTTGCTATGTTTTCAAAATCGGCACTAATACCCACAATAGAAAAAGAGGGAATCATCTTATGCAATGTTGCACCCAGTAATCCCCAGTCCTTATCATTAAAACTTTGCGTCATCTTGCTCACCAACGGAGGGGTTTGCTGAAGGTATAAAGAAATCATTTCCATCATTAACGCCGGGTTCGATTTTGTCCTTTTTGATAAATAATCAAGATTGGTACAATGCGTCGTCGTACCAATCGAATTGCTTAACGGTTCTTCTACGCTGTTTGTCTTCATTTTATTCGATTTTTTTATGAGACTTACCATTTTACTATACAGAATTCTTTCATCCACCGGTTTGGCAACATAATCATTCATACCTACCGCTTTACATTTTGCCAGATCTACCGTGGTTACATCAGCAGTTAAAGCAATGATTGGCACATCAAAATTCATTTTGTTCCGGATGAAATCTGTTGCTTCAAAACCATTCATTTCGGGCATCTGCAAATCCATCAGGATGATATCATAGGATTTTTTTTGAAGTATTTCGATGGCCAATTTTCCGTTGGATACAATATCATTTTTAAAACCAAAATCATCCAGTAATGTTTTCATTAATAACTGATTGAGCGCCATATCCTCTACCACCAACACTTTTAAAGTTTTTATCTCCGCATCCAATTCAATGATATTGGTTTCTATAAATGCGGCTTCCGATGTTTTTTGAAAAGGTAATATAAAGCTAAATGTAGAGCCCTCATTGATTTTACTTTTCACCTGCACACTCCCACCCTGCGGCTCTACTAATTGTTTTACAATGGCAAGCCCTAAACCTGTTCCGCCGTATAGCCTCGAAGTGCCACTGGTAGCCTGTTGAAAATTTTCAAACACATTGCCCATCTTATTTTCTGCTATCCCAATTCCTGTGTCTGATATCGCAAATTCAATGATTGCCTTTTCGTCATCTTCACTTAGTAAATGTACAGTTATGGTAATATTTCCCTGGGCCGTAAACTTTACTGCATTGCTTACCAAATTGAGAATAACCTGGTGAAGGCGAACCGGGTCGCCTAACAACACTTCTGGTATATTGGGATCATATACGGTTATTAACCCAAGATTTTTTTCCTGTATTTTGGTTTCAAACAAATGTAGCATTGCCGAAATAGACATCCCCATCTTGAATGGAATTCGCTCAAAAGTCATTTTACCGGCATCAACTTTTGCCAGGTCCAGTATATCATTGATCAAAACAATCAAAGCATCGCCACTTAATTTTATAGCCGTTAGGTATTCATGTTGTTTGGCTGTTAAATCAGTTTTTAGCACCACTTTGGTAAAGCCTATGATGGCATTCATTGGGGTGCGGATTTCGTGGCTCATGTTCGACAAAAACTGCTGTTTAGACTTTACAGCATTTTCCGCTACCAAGGTGGCTGTTTCTGCTTTTCCCTTTGCCTCTTCAGCCGCTACTGCTGCAAACTCTGCAAATTTTATTGCTTCGGTTAAATCCTTTTCAATTCTTTTTTGATCGGTAATGTCTCTTGCAACTACCACCACTCCCAGCACGTTACCCCGTTCATCTTTATAAACCGATCCGTTGAATAATACATCGGTCAATTTACCGTCTTTAATAGTAAGCGGGTAATCTGCTACAAAGCCTTTGGCAAAAACTTGCTGGTAGCCTTCCCTGGCCCTGGATGGTTCGGTAAAGTAGTCGAAAAAATCAGTTCCAATTAATTGCTCTCTTGCAACTCCGGTTACCTTTACGGATGCGTTATTCATATCGGTGATTTTACCGGCGGTACTAATGGTAAACAATGGGTCCAGACTAGCTTCTATAAGGCTTCGGGCATATTGGGAGGCGAGTTTTTGAGCAGTAACATCCCTAGCAACAATCACCACGCCCAGTACATTGCCCCTGTCATCTTTATAGACCGACCCATTGAATAATACATCCGTAAGTTTGCCATTTTTATGGCGAAGGGTAAGCGGTGAATCTGCCACAGAACCGATTGCAAACACTTCCTGATAAACCTCACGTGCCTTTTGAGGTTCGGTAAAATAATCGAAAAAATCAGAGCCTTTTAATTTCTCTCTTTCAATTCCGGTGATATTCACCAATGCCTCATTCATATCGGTAATTTTACCGGCAGTACTGATGGTAACCAACGGATCAAGACTGGCTTCAATCAGG
>JBBQQP010000170.1:0-7327 GCA_038215675.1 Chitinophagales bacterium
GGCGCTCACGCCACTTTTCTTATCAACAAATTCGCTACCCCTTGCTTCAAAAGAAACTTGTTCTATTAGTCGCTTTACCAGGTCGCTGATATTTACCCGATTCAATTGTTCCTCGTATATATTTGCCTCCTGCTCGGTAATGGCCAATGAGGTTTCAATTGTTTTTGGATAATGCGTCAGTATCTGGCTTTCAATACGGTCTTTCAGTGGTGTTACAATACTTCCCCTGTTGGTGTAATCTTCCGGGTTGGCAGTAAATACAAACATTACGTCTAGCGGTAAACGCAGTTTAAAACCCCTTATCTGCAAATCACCTTCTTCTAAAATATTAAACAGCGAAACTTGTATCCTTGCCTGCAAATCGGGCAATTCGTTGATGACGAATATGCTGCGGTTACTTCGGGGGATAATGCCATAATGCAATACTCTTTCATCCGCAAAACTTAATTTCAAATTAGCTGCTTTAATGGGATCAATATCACCAATCAAATCTGCCACGCTTACATCTGGGGTAGCTAATTTTTCGCCATAACGCTGGTCTCTGTGAAGCCAGTCAATGGGCGTGTCATCACCATGCTTTTCGATTAAGTCAATCGCATATCTTGAAATCGGTTCAAGCGGATCATCATTGATTTCGCTGCCTGCTACTACCGGTACGTACTCATCCAACAATTTCGTCATCTGCCTGGCCATCCTTGTCTTGGCCTGTCCACGCAGACCTAAAAATAGAATGTTGTGGCGTGATAACAGTGCTCTTTCTGTATCAGGTATCACCGAATCTTCGTACCCTAATATTCCGGGGAAAGCATTTTCTTTTGCTTTGATTTTTTTAATCAGGTTGGTACGAATCTCATCTTTTATGCTTTTTGAGACGTAGCCTTGTTTTTTTAATTCTCCTAATGTGCTCGCTTTTTTATTCATTATTTTATATTAAATTCTTTTTAAACTCTTCAGGATTTTCCATTCCATCAAAAATGTAAAGTATGTAAACGGTATCTAATGCTTGCTCATAAACGATCAGGTAATTTCTAACTATTTTTACTTTGACGTTTTCTTTTACAGTGAGATGACCAATTCCCGGATTTTTTGAAATAAGATTAGAAGCTTGCTTAAATAGCTGGTTTAGCTTTTGCTATAGTTGTTTGATTTATTTCGGGAGATCCAGTATTTGAGAATTGAAGTCCTGTCATTTTTTGCATTGGCCGACCATATTATTTTTCTAACCATTCGCCTATCTCTTTATTTACTTCATCGTTGGTAAAACGATTGCCATCTTTTATTTGTTGCTGCGATTGTTCAATTGTCGCTAATTGCTCATCGGAGAGTTGATAAATCCCTACTTCTTCATCAGCACTAATGAAGTTATAAATATCCTCAAGCAGAGTTGCATCATCTGTTTTATTTATTTTTTCCGTCAATTTTTTTTGCAACTCAATTATTGACATAAGTTATGTTTTATGTGAAGTTATCAATTGTCTGGTATTACAATACTAATACACCGTCTTCCGTTTACCACTTTCGAAATCCTTAAACATAAATGCACCCAGTTTATCCAGTGATGCAAAGAATGCTTTACCATTGTTGGTCTCCGTAAATTCCTGAACAAACTTTTGCAAGTATGGATCCGAAGCAATCATAAAAGTGGTAATCGGAATCTTTAATTTTTTACATTGTGTAGCAAGGCTCATACAACGATTTAATATTTTGCGGTCTACTCCAAAACTATTTTTGTAGTATTTAGTCCCTACTTTTAAACAGGTTGGCTTACCATCGGTAATCATAAAAATTTGCTTGTTGGCATTTCTTCTTTTACGCAGCAAATCCATGGCTAACTCAAGACCTGCAACGGTATTGGTGTGATATGGACCAACCTGTAAATAAGGTAAATCTTTTACCTCAATCACCCATGCATCGTTGCCAAAAACTACAATATCCAGCGTATCTTTTGGATACTTGGTTTGTATTAGTTCGCTCAGGGCCATTGCTACTTTTTTGGCAGGTGTAATTCTGTCCTCGCCATACAATATCATGGAGTGGCTGATATCGATCATCAATACCGTAGAAGTCTGCGATTTAAAATCGGTTTCTCTAATCTCCAGGTCATCTTCATGTAAACGGAAACTTTCCGCACCATGGTTGATTTGTGCATTTCGAATAGAAGCGGTGAAATCAATCTGTTCCAATGTATCGCCAAATTGAAATGGCCTCGTTTCTGGGTTGATCTCATCGCCTCCGCCTGGCTTAAATGTAGTGTGGTTACCTTGTTTTGTCTTTTTTAGCTTACCAAATATTTCCTCCAGACTTTTTTTGCGGATGCCTTGTTCTGTTTTAGGTGTAATTTTTATCTCGCCATTTTCTTTCTTCTCATCGATGTAGCCTTTTTCCTTCAGGTCTTCATAAAAATCGCCCATGCCATATTCATTCTGCGTGAGTTTATACTCTTTATCCAGCTCATTCATCCATTGCATGGCTTCGCCCACATCACCATTGGTGTAAGTAAGCAGCTGCATAAAAATGTCCAGTAATTGTTCAAAACGGGTTTTCGCATTTTGACTGGGATCGAATTTGGAGAAATTATAACCTTTCATAAATAATACGTACTGTGTTTAATGATAACCGGATTGCAACAATGGCAGGTATCCTAGCTACCAGCTTTGTTGCAATTTAAACAAACATTCGGCTGTAGGTATTAGTTCAGTTGTTAAATAAAAAATCCTCCTGCTTTTGGCAGAAGGATTTTCCTATTTCGCAATAGAAAGGTCTAATCTTTTGGGCTATCCGGTAGCTTTGCATCTGGCGTAACAGGATTGTTGTTGATAGATGCGCCCGGAATTTCCGTAAGTTTTGGTAAAGGATTTTTATACATACTCTCTATTTGTTGGATTCCTCTTAAGAAGTTGACCGCCTGCTCGTTGTCACTTCTAAATTGCTCCTGCTTATTTTCATCGAGGTTGGCATAATAATTCACCTGTTGCTCCAGGTCTTTCTTTACACTCCGGCTTACTTTTTCTGCAAGGGCTGTATCGCCGGCTTTGTAGCAGGCTTCTAAAAATTGCAACGAAATATAATTGTGTTGCTGATAACGGGAAACCATTCCGTAACCATAGTTTTCTTCCAACATACCTTTATCAACTTTCTGCAACATTTTTTTTGCTTCTTCTTTTCTGCCATTGTCAGCAAGGTTGCCCGCAGCTTGTGCATACGCCAAACGGATACTACCTAAATGGCGCCTGTTTTCTTCATCAAAATAAACACCTGCTACATTTGCATTTCCAAATACAAATTTGTTCATCATTTTATCGTACACCCAATCTTTGTTAACCGGACTGTTGGCAACGGGTACCAATCTGTTGGTCAAGCCATCCTGGCGCAGGTAAGCTGCAAACCCTAGTTCCCTGTATTCGGATGTAAAGTAGATGGGACGTTTCCATTTATTGGCAGCAATCAAATTTAAAATGGCAGCATCATTTTTGAAAAGAGCCGATTTCGGAATGTCAAACCTTATTTCTGATAATACACTATCGCCGGCATTAACCGTTCCGTTGCGGCGTACCAATGCAGTATCAACTGGTATAAATACTTTTTTTGATGGAAAAACATTTAAGGTATCACCATTACGCAATTCGATTTTACCGGCTTCATCACTACCTGCCCAGTCCTTCATCATCGTATAAAGATCCATGTATTGATTTGGATCTACTCCCGGTCGTGGAGCATAATAAACAACATCTCTTTTAGCTCCTTCAATTTGTGCAGCACTCCAGATTGGATCAAACGGATCGCTCTTATTTAGCTTGTAGCGCAACTGGTTGATATACCAGTCTGTTCCCAATAAACTGGAATTGATCACACGGATATCTCTGCGAACTCCTTCTACCTCCTGTGCATACCACAATGGATAGGTATCATTGTCGCCAAAGGATATTACCAATGCATTGGGCGCACAGCTTTCCAAATAATCAATTGCAAGATCTCTGGCCAAAACTTTTTTGCTACGGTCATGGTCATCCCATTCCTGGCTGGCCATTAAAACCGGCACAGCCAATGCACAAAGGGCTGCAGCGGCATAATTGGCAATATTGCCGCTCATGTACTTGGCCAGCAAGTCTCGCACAAAAAGTACCCCTAAACCAATCCATATTGCAAAAGCATAAAAGGAACCTACGAATGCATAGTCACGCTCACGAGGTTGGTTACCTGCCATATTCAAATACAATACAATTGCGATACCGGTGAAGAAAAACAATAGACCAACTACCATCGCATCTTTGTCATTTTTCTTAAAATGATAGAAAATACCCAATAAGCCCAAGATAAGCGGTAAGGCAAAAAGTTTATTATTGGCCTTGTTATGCTTCATGCTGTCCGGCATATATTTTTGATCGCCCAGCCGTGCATTGTCCCAAAATGAAATGCCGGTTTTCCAGTTGCCATCTCTTACGTTATTCATTACTACACCTTGTACATCATCCTGCTTACCTGCAAAATTCCACATAAAATAACGCAGATACATCCAGCCAAGCTGGTATTGAGCAAAGAAACTAATATTGTCGGCCATGGTAGGCGTTCCCAGGTATTCACCCGTTTTTGGATCCTTTCCAATGCCCGCAAAACTTGCATAGTAATCCGCATGGCCCTGGTCGTTGCTCTGGTCCCACATGCGTGGAAAAATATGCTGGTCTTCCGCAGCGTAAGTGGTGACCATCTTACGGCCATTTTTTACGTATTGATCTTTACCTTTAATGTAGGTGTCTACTATTTCCTGCTCAGAAGGGCTTGCTGTAAAATCCTGTCCTTTTAAAATAGGCCAGTCTCCATATTGCTCACGACCTAGATAACCAACCAGATTTACCGGGTTGTCAACATTAAACATATCCACCACCGGATCTGCATTGGAGCGAATTAGGGTGGTGAAATAGGTAGAGTAGCCTAACAGCATAAATGCAAAACTCCAAAGACCCAACCGAAGGAAATTCCAGTTCTTCTTTACGGCAATCCTCAAACCGAAAAATATCAACACCCCAATCAATATAAAGAAAAAAGCAAACCCTGTAAAGAAGGGCATTCCAAAATCATTCACAAATAAAATATCAAAATTACCGGCTCCTTTAATGGTCCATTGAATCACCGCTTTCTGTATAAAACCAGTCAGAACACAACCAATTAAAAACGCAGCTACAACACCCCAGTTGGTTACTTTGTAGCGTTTGTAATAATAAATCATCACCATTGCAGGGATCGTCAGCAAATTCAGTAAATGCACACCAATAGAAAGTCCCATCAGGTAAAATATAAGTATCAGCCATCGGTCGGCACTTGTAAAATGACCGGTAATCCCTTTCTTTTGTTCTTCTGTAACGGCATCTTCCCACTTAAGCATGCCCCAAAAAACGATGGCTGTGAAAAAAGAGGACAATGCATATACTTCACCTTCAACGGCACTATACCAGAATGAATCAGAAAACGTATACGCCAGTGCACCGATTGCACCTGCTGCCATTGCGGCAAATATTTGTCCGCCATTTAATTCATCGTTACCGGATCTTACCAGCTTTTTAGCAAAATGGGTAATGCTCCAAAATAAAAACAGAATGGTAAATCCACTTGACAAAGCGCTCATCAGATTTACGCCGGTAGCCGCATGCTGAGGATCAAAAGGCACCATGAACAAACGACCTATTAGCACAAACAAGGGTGCTCCCGGTGGATGCGGTATTTGTAATTTATAAGCACTGGAAGCAAATTCGCCGCAGTCCCAGAAACTGCCGGTAGCTTCCATCGTCATAATGTAAACTGTGCAGGCAATCAGGCACACGATCCAGCCTGTAATGTTGTTGATACGTTTAAAGGTCATATAGTTGTTGGTTATCTCCCGATACCTATCGGGTGGGCAAATATAATTAGTTTGTTGTTTGTTGTAGTTAGTTTACAGTTATTTATCATTTTTTTGATGTTGGCTTTCATACGATGGAATCCCATTGCGTGACATACCGGTTTACGACCAACGATTTTTGGAAACGATTTTTAAGCCGCTGTTGTAGCATGTACCCCGTAATATTTCGGTGTTATTGGCGCTGAAGCCTGCAACTTTTGTCTCCCTATCTTTGCAGCAATGCGCAAAGCTTTTATCCAATTACATATCGCTGTTTTCTTAGCTGGATTCACTGCAATATTGGGGAAGCTCATCGGACTCAATGAAGGGCTGCTGGTTTGGTATAGGTTATTGATCACCGTTCTGGTGCTGGCGTTACTCATGTATTTTAAAAAACAACTGCAACTCATTCCACTGAAAGATGTAATGAAAATACTGGGGGTGGGCATTATTGTAGCCATTCACTGGGTGACGTTTTACGGTAGTGTGAAGTATGGCAATGTTTCCATAGCAGTGGTCTGCTTTTCTGCTTCCGGGTTCTTCACGGCCTTTTTTGAACCCCTTATTTTTAAAAGAAGGATTATTCTCGTGGAAGTTTTAGTGGGGCTGTTGGCGATTGTAGGTATCTACGTCATATTTGATTTTCATCCACAATACAAAACAGGAATTATTTTTGGAGTTATTTCAGCCGTGGGAAGTTCGCTTTTTCCAATTTTCAACAAAAAGTTACTAATGAGGTTTAGTCCCGCTACATTAACATTTTATGAGTTGGGTGGAGGATTCGTTGCGTTGACGTTTTTAATACCATTCTATTTGTGGCAGTTTCCTGCCAGCTACTACTTTCCAACTGCGATAGATTGGTGTTGGTTAGTGATTCTGGCCTGTGTTTGTACGGTATTGAGTTTCGATTTGCAATTGAATGCGCTTAAAAAGATTTCACCGTTTACTGCGAACATCGCTTACAATATGGAACCCGTTTACGGAATCATACTTGCATTCATCATTTTTAAGGAAAATAAATTGCTCGATCTGCATTTTTATATTGGAGTTGGCCTGATCATCTTATCTGTATTACTTCAAACCGGGCGTGTGTGGGTTGCTAATAAACGGAGGTAGAAGTTTACTGCATGAGCTCTCTAAGTCACAAAAAATGGTTTGCCTGTAAAAATATTTTTTATTGTTTAGTTGATCGATAAGTCCATTCGTTTCTGGTATCGATTAGAATGAACGAAGCTGCATGGGAATTTTTAAACAATAAAAATTTTGAATTGACAGGCAAATGAACCTTTCTTTGCACGAATGCAGTGTAGGTGGAAAAAAAAAAGAAAAAGCTTTCTTCAAATTCGAATTGTTTCGTTACCTTCGCCGTCCAAAAAATTAGTATATGGCTAGAGTATGTCAAGTTACAGGTAAGAGGCCAATTACGGGTAACAAAGTATCGCATTCAAACATAAA
>JBBQQP010000171.1:0-7306 GCA_038215675.1 Chitinophagales bacterium
ATTACCTGTGACGATTATTACACGGAAGCCATCCTTCTAGTTGGATCAATTGTCTCTTTCCTTATGAGTAAACTTTGCACCCTTTATTGTTTCTTTCTTTTTACTTGAAATATTCTTGAAGCCTGTAAACGTGCGTTTGCGGGCTTTTTGCTTAAATCGCATTGCCCGTTATTCTCTTTTTTCTTCTATTGTCTGCTGCCTTCCTCCTAATTAGCTAAAAGCGGTTGAATGGTCAAAGCTGGTGTTCGTGTCATTGCAATAGATGGCTTATTCTACGGATACTGCAAGAGAGTACAGCCATCAGATATGCGGAACTTGTAGCTATACCATTGAATTCAAACTGATCTAAACGTTTAGTGCCCGGTCGAATTTTTATTTTTGCAAATAGCAGAATGTTCTTAATAAACGACCGCTTTATTTTCTAAATCATTTAACCAAATTATCGTTTTTTAATTTTCAGGATTAATGTAAGTTTGCCATTCACAGGTAACTGTAAATATTAATCAATGAACTCCACCGCATCTTTTTTATCATACGACCAAACCGGTTATTTCTCGAAAATTGTTTCAGATTACGTAAAACAAGCACCAAAGATTCAGCCATTTTTAAGTCATCCTGTTTCTATTGAGGGTGTGAAGGCTTCCATTGAAGCCCGGAAGAATTTTCCGACTGACCGGGGATTATTGGTGAGCGTATTGAAAAAGCAATATGCGGATATAACGATCAGTGAAGCTGTTGCAAAAAATATCAACTTATTGCTTTATCAAAATACTTTTACTCTTTGTACTGCCCATCAGCCCAATATTTTTACAGGCCCTTTATATTTTATTTACAAGATTTTACAGGTAGCAAAACTGGCTGCCCAACTGAAAATCACCATGCCGGAAAATAATTTTGTACCGGTTTATTATATGGGTAGCGAAGATGCCGATTTGGATGAATTGGGACATATTTATATCGATGGAGAAAAGTACGAATGGCAAACCAGTCAAACCGGTGCGGTAGGAAGAATGAAGGTGGATAAAGGATTGGTAAACTTAATCAATGGCCTAAGCGGACAACTGCTCGTTCATCCTTTTGGAGCTGAAATAGCCGACCTGATGAAGGCTTGTTACAAAGAAGGCGTAACCATTGAACAGGCCACTTTTCAGGTGGTGAATCAGTTATTTGCAGATTACGGCGTAGTGATTATTTTGCCCGACAATGCGGAATTAAAAGCATCTTTTACCCCGGTGATTGAACGGGAATTGATGGAAGAGTTTTCGCATAGTTTAGTCGCCGAAACAATAGCAGCCTATCCGGCAGATTATAAAGCACAGGCAAGTGGCCGGGAACTGAACATGTTCTATTTGAAAGATGATAAACGGGAAAGAATAGAAATGCAGCAAGAAGTTTGGAAAGTTTTAAACCTGGATATAAAATTTACAAAGCTGGAACTGATTGAAGAGTTAAGGCAACATCCGGAGCGTTTTAGCCCAAATGTTATTCTACGTCCTGTTTTCCAGGAATGGATATTGCCCAACATTGCGTTCGTTGGTGGTGGTGGTGAAATTGCTTATTGGCTTCAGTTAAAGAAAGTATTTGAATCGGTGAATGTGCCTTACCCGCTGATGATATTGCGCAATTCGTTTATGTTCATCAGCAACCAAACACAGGCCCTGGTTGAAAAATTACATTTCAGTCATACCGAATTATTTCAGTCCGAATTGGATTTAATCAATCAGTTGGTAAAGCGGGATAGTTTGCTACAAGTAAGTTTAGAGAAAGAGCATTTGCAGCTCGCAGATTTTTATGAGCAATTGAAAACCATTGCAGGAAAAATTGATGTCACTTTAAGCAGGCATGCAGAAGCATTGCAAGCCCAGGCCCAAAAAAAACTTGGGGCATTTGAAAAGAAAATGCTGCGTGCCGAGAAGAAAAAATTTGAAGCGCAGCAAAGACAGTTGGTAAAAATAAAAGCGCAACTTTTTCCTGTAAATAATTTGCAGGAAAGGGCGGATAATCTGATGCCTTATTATGCAAAATGGGGTAAAAATTTTATCAGCATGCTCTACAAGCATTCCAATGGATTGGAGCAGGAATTTGGGATGCTGGTTGAAGATGCCCATTCCTGATAAGTACCAATTCTAAACAGATTTTGTGTAAAAACGTTTAAGTAGTCCTTTACTAACCAGGAGTCTGATAAACATATTGTGGAAAAAGGCCCCCAAAGATTCTGCAGTACAAGTGAGTGACACAACAATGATGACCAAAGAACCGATGACGGCTCAATAAAAAATCAAATACAGGTCAGCTAAAACATCTCGCAGATTTATATCTTCTAAACAAATAATAAATTTTCTTCAAAAGCCTTATTTATCAAATTCATTTGTAAAACCTAAGCGCTTTACATTCTTCACGCTCTCCATTACAATATCGTCCTGGTATTCTTTGTAAGCTTCCAGTTTGCCGGCAATAGAAGTGTCGTGCAACGCTAAGATTTGCGCTGCTAAAATACCTGCATTTTTTGCGCCATTCAACGCAACTGTGGCTACCGGTACACCGTAGGGCATTTGTAAGATGGATAACATAGAATCCCAGCCATCAATGGAGTTGGACGATTTTACAGGTACGCCGATTACGGGCAAAATTGTATTGGCAGCTACCATACCCGGTAAATGTGCTGCACCACCGGCACCGGCAATGATCACTTTGAGACCTCTTTCTTTTGCCTTGGTGGCGTATTCTCTTAGTCTTTCTGGTGTGCGATGCGCAGATACGATGGTTAATTCAGGCTCTACTTCAAACTGCCGAAGCATTTCTGCAGCACCTTTCATAATTTCCAAATCGCTTTCGCTGCCCATTATAATTCCGACAAGAGGTTTCATGCTGATAAATTTTACGCAAAGAAAGGTAAAAAATGTAAATGCATCCGGCAATATTTATAAACAGGATTTGGCACATTCATTCGAATGGAAATTGATTCAACCTATAAAAAAGACATTGTGTTTATTTTGGGATTAAAAAATACCATTCATACCAACCTGCCTTCGCCTACCCGCAAATCTTACTATATTTGACACACTTTAAAACGAATGTAAAAAAATATGCCTGATTTTTTTAAGAAGCTATCTTTTCTAGTGTATCCTGTAATAATGGTCGTAATTTTTGCCAGTTGTAAAAGCAAACCAAAAGAGGGAGAGAATAAAGCAAAACCCAATCAGCCAGTGATTGTGGATGTATTGATCGCAGAAAAAGAATCCATCAATAATTTGATTGAAGCCAATGGTACCGTAATCCCCAACGAGTACGTGGAACTTCGCCCGGAAGTAAGCGGCCGCCTAATCTATTTAAATTTGCCCGAAGGTAAAATGATTTCAAAAGGTACTTTAATTGCAAGGGTGAATGATGCAGACCTGCTGGCACAAATGGCAAGAAGTAGAGTACAAATGGATCTTGCTCAAAAAACAGTGGATCGGTTTAAACAATTGCTCGATGTAAATGGTCTTAACCAGGCTGATTATGATATTGCTTTAAATCAGGTAAATACCTTAAAAGCGGATATTGTTTATACTCAAACCTTAGTTGATAAAACAGTGGTGAAAGCACCCTTTAGCGGAGTAGCAGGTTTAAGACTGGTTAGCCCCGGTGCATATGTAACACCCGCCACCATCATTGCTTCTTTGCAACAAGTAAATGAAGTGAAAATAGACTTTACCCTGCCCGAAATGTATGGCAATGTAATAAAAACAGGCTCACTAATAGAGGTGGAGGTAGATGCCGTAACCAAAGAAAGAGGCCGGGCCATTATTTTGGCAACAGAGCCGGGAGCCAACACCAACACCCGCAACCTACAGGTTAGAGCACTATTAAAAGGTGCAAAAGCCAATCCAGGTGCATTTGTAAAGGTTTATATTGATGCAGGCAAAAACAGGTCATCTATTAAAGTGCCTGCAAACTGCATCATTCCGGATGATAGAAACAACCAGGTTATTTTAGTTAAAAAGGGAAAGGCAAGTTTTGTCAATATTCAAACAGGAGTGAGAGAGGCGAATATTGTTGAGGTTACCAAAGGGATTGAAGTAGGAGACTCAATAGTAGTAACTGGTGTGTTATTCGCCCGGCCCAATGCGCCGGTGAATGTAAGGGAGGTAAAAAAAATGTCCGAATTAATTGGTTCGGATAAAACTGAGTAGCCTGCAATGTGTAACAGGCGATCAAAAACAATGGCGAGTTGAAAATGATTAAAGTTTAACAGTGTGTCCTGACTGTTTATCGTTCGTTTGAATATATACACTACACTGCCTCTTTTATTTAATTTAGAAAAAGCAACTTTAAATTTTTCAATAAAGCCGACAACAGTGGCAATTAAACCTCATTTTTGCGTGATCAGAATTTCCGGCAAAAATAGAAATGTTAACTGTTGATTTATATAATTTATTCCCCGTTTTGATGCATGAATATTTCTGAATTTTCTATTAAAAGGCCTGTTTTTGCCACAGTATTGAACCTGGCAATTATTTTGTTTGGTGTAGTGGGTTATACTTTTTTAGCCGTTAGGGATTATCCGGCGATTGATCCGGCCATCATCAATATCAGAACGTCCTATACCGGGGCCAATCCCGATTTGATGGAAAGCCAGGTAACAGAGCCATTGGAAAAACAGATCAATGGTATACCGGGTATCCGAACTATTTCATCTTCCAGTACGCTGGGCAATAGCAATATCACCGTAGAGTTTGAATTGGGGGTTGATCTGGAAGCAGCAGCCAGTGATGTTCGGGATAAAGTAGGACAGGCAAGCAGAAATTTGCCACAGGACATTGATGCGCCGCCGGTAGTAACCAAGGCCGATGCCAGCAGTGATTTCATTTTGATTTTAGCCGTACAAAGCAGAACCAAAGGCTTACTGGAATTGAGTGATTATGCAGAGAATGTATTACAACAGCAATTTCAAACAATTAAAGAAGTAAGCTCAGTAAATATATTTGGTCAAAAAAGGTATGCCATGCGCATTTGGGTAGATCCGAATAAAATGACGTCACAGGGAATTGCCTTTTCAGATATCAGAACTGCATTGAACAGTGAAAACATTGATTTACCTCCCGGCAAAATTTACGGTAATAATACTGAGCTCACCATAAAAACGCTCGGTCGACTTACTTCCGAGAAGGATTTCCGGGACTTGATCCTTCGTTCCGATAGTGCCGGCATCATCAGGCTGAGCGACGTGGCAAGGGTAGAAATAGGTCCTGAAGAGCTGGAGGAGAGCTGGAAATATAATGGGGTAAATGCAGTAGGTATAGTGTTGATTCCGCAGCCCGGCGCCAATAATATCCAGATAGCCGATGACTTTTATAAGAAGCTGGAGTCGATCAAAAAGACCAATAGATCGGATATCGAGATGAATGTGTTATTGGATAACACTACCAATATCCGCAAATCTATTGACGAGGTAAAGGAAACGATGATGATCTCGTTCACCCTGGTGGTACTGGTTATCTTTTTCTTTTTCAGGGATTGGCTGATTGCCATCCGGCCGTTGATTGATATCCCTATTTCATTGGTGGCTACTTTTTTCATCATGTACGTCTCCGGCTTCTCCATAAACATTTTAACCCTGCTGGGCATCGTACTCGCCACGGGACTGGTGGTAGATGATGGTATTGTGGTAACAGAAAATATTTTTAGCAAATTTGAAAAAGGAATGCCCATCCGGCAGGCCGCAGTCGAAGGCAGTAAAGAGATATTCTTTGCGGTAATTTCTACTTCCATCACCTTGGCGATTGTATTTTTACCAGTTATATTTTTAGAAGGATTTGTAGGAAGATTGTTCAGAGAGTTTGGGGTAACACTGGCAGCGGCTGTATTAATTTCAGCTCTTGTATCGCTCACCATTACCCCGGTTTTGAATGTGGTGTTGAGTCGTAAAAATGCAGCGCATGGTAAATTTTACAGGAAGACTGAGCCATTTTTTACCGGCATGGAAACCGGCTATCTCAGTTGGCTAAAGGGTTTTTTAAAAGTGAAGTGGATGGCCTGGGTATTGGTGCTCGCTTGTTTTGGCATTATCGCATTTATCATTCAAAGTTTACAAACCGAAATTGCTCCGCTGGAGGATAGAAGCAGTATTCGTTTTTCGGTAACTGCAGCAGAAGGTACCAGTTATAGCAGCATGCAGGCAATTTCGGATGATATTTCGAATTACTTATACGATTCGGTACCGGAAAGAGATTTTGTATTTGCAAGAACGCCTGCTGGAGGTTCGATCAACAGCTCGATGCCCCGGTTAGCGTTGGTAGATGTCTCTGAACGCCAACGTTCCCAAACCCAGATAGCCAGCGATCTGCAGAAAAGATTAATCCGCTTTAATGAGGCAAGAGTTTTTGCCATACAGGAACAAACAATAGCCGTAGGATCCGGTTCAAGGGGTAGTTTGCCAGTTCAGTTTGTGCTGCAAAATCAGGATATGGAAAAGCTAAGAGACGTAATACCTAGGTTTTTGGAAGAAGCCAGAAAGGACAAGACATTTTCAAATGTTGATGTAAATCTTAAATTTAACAAGCCGGAATTACAGCTAACCCTCGATCGAATAAAACTAAAAGATCTTGGTCTGTCATCGCAGGATGTGGTGTCGGCTTTGCAGTCTGCGTTTAGTGGCGGACGGCTTGCATACTTCATCATGAATGGTTATCAGTATTCCGTGATAGCACAGGTGGACAGACAAGACCGGTCTGAACCAGGTGATATTTCCAAATTGTTTGTACGCAATAACAGGGGTGAAAATATTCCCATCAGTTCGGTTATCAAACTGGAGGAAAGCAGTAGTACGTCAACGCTTTATCACTACAACCGGTATAAGGCGGCTACCATTTCTGCCTCTCTGGCTGATGGTAAAACAATTGGCGATGGGGTGAAGGCAATGGATGCCATTGGTAAAAAATTATTGGATGAAAGTTACCAGACTTCATTGACTGGTCCATCGAGGGATTATGCCGAAAGTTCTTCCAATATTGCGTTTGCTTTTGGATTAGCATTGATTTTAATTTACCTGGTACTAGCAGCACAGTTTGAAAGTTTTGTTGACCCTTTTATCATCATGCTTACGGTGCCACTTGCTTTAGCGGGTGCTTTATTAAGCCTGTATATTTTTAATCAAACATTGAATATCTTCTCTCAAATTGGTATGATCATGCTGATAGGGCTGGTAACCAAAAACGGTATTTTGATTGTAGAATTTGCCAATAAAAAAAGAGAACAGGGATTGGGTAAAGTTCAGGCCGTATTAGAGGCGTCGCAACAAAGGTTGCGCCCAATTTTGATGACC
>JBBQQP010000172.1:0-7287 GCA_038215675.1 Chitinophagales bacterium
GCCGGAGCAATTGCCGGTGTAATGATCAGCCTTGGATATAGTTCGCTTGAAATTGATAGTATTATGCGCTCGCTTTCGATAGAAGAGTTCAATGATGGCAGAGGTGGTATTGTTGGAAAATACCGCCGGGTGCGACATAAATATGGATTGTACAAAGGGAAAAAGTTTGAACGATGGATGCAGGAATTGATTCAATATAAAACCGGGGATCCCAATTTATCCTTTGCACAATTACACCAGTTACACTTGCAAAATAATTTATTCAAAGATTTTTATTGCACCGGCACTAATCTTAGTAAACAGCAATTGGATATTTTCTCGTACGAACACACACCCGAAATGTCGGTTGGTTTAGCAGTGCGGATTAGTGGTGGAATTCCACTTTATTTTGAGCCTATTATTTTAAACGACTTATATCAAAAGATTGAATCTGCAGATACCGTTTCCTTTAGAAATTATTATGTAGATGGTGGAATGATTGCCAACTATCCTATCAGTATTTTTGATACCTGCATAAATGGAAGCAATTCATTTCTTTGCGATCAATTGTGGTTTAATCCACAAACCCTCGGAATAAAACTGGAGCGCCCTGCCCAAATTGATTCCCTAAAAAATAACAATAATCATACTCCGCCTTTTAAAATACGCTCGTTTAAAGATTATATTCACGCCTTTAATAACCTCGTAATCGAAACCCTCAACCGCAAATATCCCAATCGGGAAAATGAACATGCAAGAACCATCTACGTTAGTTATGGTACAATCCATTCAACTGTTCGCAAAATGAAACCTGCCGAAAAAGAACTGCTTTACAATAATGGCAAAAATGGGGTTAAAGATTTTTTAACTACCGGTGCTTCACAAACCGTCCACTAGTTGTTTTAAATCAATGATGCGAACAGTACACTTATTATAATTAAAAATTGCTGGAAGTCTTCTTACCCATTTATTATTTTAACAGTCCGCCAAATACTCTCTTTAAAATAGCTGTTGTTCTGGCAACAGGATTTTCACGGATGTTCTTTTCTTCCTGTGCAACCAAATCAAACAATGCATTGGTAGCACGATCGGTTACAAAACCCGGTAAGTCGGGATTGATCTTTTTAAATGTGGTGGGAAAATTATTGTACGTGCTTACGATATCTCCGTAGTATTTAGTAGCATCCACTTTATCCAACGAGGATTTTATAACCGGAATAAACGCAGCGGTTAATTTTTCCATCGTTTTTGTTCTGAAATAATGCGTTGCACTGGTATCCCCTCCTTTTACAATATTGATGGCATCGGTCAGCGTCATTTGTTTAATGGCATCTATAAAAATAGGTTGTGCAAAACCAACCGCATCTTCAGCACCCCGGTTAATTTGTAAAATTGCCTTATCAACCGCTTTGCCTAAACCAACCGTTCTTAAAGCATTTTCAATCTTTTTAGCATCTGGCGGTAACAAAATTTTATAAAAGGCATCACCAAAAAATCCGTCTTGCTTATTGAGCTGCAGCGTGGCTTTTACCAAGCCCTGGCTCAGCGCTTCTTTAATTCCCTGCCCTGCTTCGGCCTGTGTAACACTTCCAAATCCACCAGCTTGTGGTAGTTGTTGTAAAACATCACAACTGTTAAATCCAATAATAATTCCGATTGCGGCTAAAAGTTTTTTC
The DNA here is from genome assembly GCA_038215675.1 of Chitinophagales bacterium. GTDB lineage: Bacteria > Bacteroidota > Bacteroidia > Chitinophagales > Chitinophagaceae > Ferruginibacter. The sequence continues at coordinate 1,656 of JBBQQP010000172.1, forward strand.
ATTTGATGGTTTTGTTATTTGCTGTAGTCAAGTATCCTGCCAAAGTTAATATTACAGTGCCTTCTACAGATATGGAAGAACCGGATGCATGCGGTATCTTCGCAGAAATTTCAATAGCAGCATGAGTATACAACATTTATCCGAGCAGGAAATCATTCGCAGACAAAAGTTAGCAGAGCTTACAAAAATGGGAATCAATGCATATCCTGCGGCTTTATTTCCAGTGAACACCACATCGGTATTTATCAAGGAAAATTTTAAAGGTGACGAAAACAGGGATCAGTTTGCAGATGTTTGTATTGCCGGCCGTATCATGAGTGTAAGAGATATGGGTAAAGCCAATTTTGCAGTATTGCAGGATGCGGTTGGCAAGATTCAATTATATATTAAACAGGATGATATTTGCCCGGGTGAAGACAAAACCATGTTCCAGACTGTTTGGAAAAAACTGATCGACATCGGTGATATCATCGGCATCAAAGGATATGTATTTACAACTAAAACCGGCGAGACTTCCATCCATGTGCAGGAGTTCACCATCCTTACCAAATCATTGCGCCCGCTGCCAATTGTAAAAGAAAAAGACGGCGAAGCATTTGATGAAGTAACCGATCCTGAATTCAGGTACCGGCAGCGTTATGCAGACCTGATAGTAAATCCCGGTGTAAAAGAAACCTTCATCAAACGTACCAAAATGATGAACGCCATCCGTGAGTTTTTAAATGAACGGGGAGCACTGGAAGTAGATACGCCGGTACTCCAAATTATTCCGGGTGGTGCAGCAGCCAGGCCGTTCAGCACACATCACAATGCGTTGGATGTACCCATGTACATGCGTATTGCAAATGAATTGTATTTAAAAAGATTAATTGTAGGTGGCTTTGAGTGGGTATATGAATTTAGCCGCAACTTCCGCAATGAAGGAATGGACAGAACCCACAATCCTGAATTTACGGTGTTGGAATTTTACGTGGCGTATAAAGATTATGAGTGGATGATGGACACCACCGAGCTGATGCTGGAGAAAGCCGCATTGGATACCAATGGCACTTCCAAAGTATTGGTTGGCGAACAAGAAATTGACTTTAAGGCGCCTTACAAAAGAATAACCATGTACGATTCTATCAAAGAATTTACGGGGTTCGATATCAGTACAATGGATGAAGATGGCATTAGAAATGTTTGCATTCAGTTAGGCATACATGCAGATGCCAAGTGGGGCAAGGGTAAACTGATTGATGAAATATTTGGATCTAAATGCGAAGGCAATTATATACAACCCACTTTTATTACCGACTACCCGGTAGAGATGAGTCCGCTTACAAAAAAGCATCGCAGCAAACCCGGACTGGTAGAGCGTTTTGAACTTATGTGCAATGGTAAAGAAATTGCGAATGCCTACACGGAGCTAAATGATCCGCTGGAACAACGGGAACGTTTTGAGGAACAAACCAAACTAATGGAAAGAGGGGATGATGAAGCCATGTTTATTGATCATGACTTTTTAAGAGCGCTTGAATATGGCATGCCGCCAACCAGTGGTATTGGCTTTGGTATCGATCGTATTGCAATGCTGTTAACCAACCAGCATTCCATACAAGATGTGTTGCTCTTCCCGATGATGCGACCAGAAAATTTCGATTAACCTTTTCTTTATTTCGTTTTTTTTAATAATTAAGTACAAACAAGAAGAACACGCATCCCGTTTGTACTTTTTTTATTTACCAACTTTCCTTTCATACATTTCTGCTTTACAATTCCATCAAAAAAACTATCTTGAAATCTTAATTAAAAAAAATTCAATATGCTGTTTATTGTAAGGCAATCATTTGCTGTAATTGTGTTGGCGCTCATCAATTTCACGCTTTTAGCTCAAAAGAAAGAACTGGGTGACGACCAATATTTCAAATCAAATTTCAAAGGAATCGTTCAAACATTGCCATTTGTAAAAAGCTGGACAGATGATACCCATGCTGAAATACTAAGGGATGGAAAAACTTACCTGCTGGATTGCAAAACCGGTTCCGAATTACTACTCGAAGGCCAGCAGGCAACAAAAGCTGTGGCCGCAAAACCAACTGTAATCAATAAACTGAATGACCTGTATGTAAATGATGTGCAGCTTACCAACGATAAAGAAAAGGAAATGAATGCAATAGTAAGTCCGGATGGTAAATATATTGCCTACACAAAAAACAACAATCTTTACACGGTAAATATTGCTTCAAAAAAAGAGACAAAGTTAACGGATGATGGCACGGAGCTTATTTTAAATGGATATGGCAGTTGGGTTTATATGGAAGAGATTCTCGGCCGGGCAACCCAATACCGTGCTTTCTGGTGGAGCCCCGATAGTAAAAAAATTGCCTTCTTCAGAAGCGATGATACCAAGGTGCCGGTATTTGTAATTACCAATGCTAAAGGATTGCACGGAGAAGTAGAAAACACCCACTACCCAAAAGTAGGCGACACTAATCCGGCCGTAAAAGTTGGTATTGTTAACCCGGATGGAGGTGATGTTATCTGGACAAAAATTAACGAAAAAGATGATCAGTATTTTGGAATGCCTTACTGGAAACCTGATGGCAGTTCGTTGCTGGTGCAATGGATGCCCCGCAGCCAGGATCAGCTAAAAATTTATGAAGTAAACCCATCAACTGGCGATCTGAAAGAATTCTATACCGAGCAACAAAAAACATGGATCGACCTGGATGACAATGACCGAATTTCATTTTTAAACAATGGCAAGGGCTTTATTTTGAGCAGTGATCAAACCGGCTGGAAACATTTGTATTTCTATGACATGAATGGTAAATTGATCAATGCCATCACCACTGGAAAGTTTACGGTAACCGGCGTGGAATATGTAGATGAAAAAAACAACCTCGTTTATTTTACTGCCCGGGGCAGAGAGAATACTGCCCGCAAAGATTATTACTGTGTAAAAATGAATGGCACCAATTTGAAGCGATTAACCTTTGGCGACTTCAATCACTCCTCGATTAATGCATCGCCCAATGGAAGTTATTTTATTACTTCCTATAGCAATGTAGCCACTCCCCCAAAAATGGCGTTGGTTAACAATAAGGGAACAATTATTAAAGAACTGGCCGATGCCAAAGCAGCAGATTTTGATGAATATAATTTAGCCCAAACAGAGCTCATTCGTGTAAAAAGTGACGATGGTTTATATGATTTGCCGATGAAAGTAACCTGGCCGATCAATATGGATCCTGCTAAAAAATACCCGGTACTCATCTCAATTTATGGCGGGCCAAATGCCGGTACCTGCTGGGATGGTTGGGCACTAAACGGACCACAACAATGGTATGCAAAAGAAGGGTTGATACAGGTGGTAATGGACCACCGGGCAAGCGGTCATTTTGGTAAAGAAGGCGTAAACTATATGCACCGTGATTTAGGTAATTGGGAACTGGTAGATTATACCACGATGGTAAAATGGCTGATCACCAATAAGGGTGCTGACCCTGCCAAAATTTGTATTACCGGCTTTAGCTATGGCGGTTATATGACTACGCTTGCTTTAACAAAAGGCGCCGGTGTGTTTACCCATGGCATGGCAGGCGGCCCCGTTACCGACTGGACTTTATATGACTCCCATTACACAGAACGTTTTATGGATTTACCGGCAGAAAATCCTGCTGGTTATGAAACAGGTAACGTGATGAACTATGCGGACCAATATAAAGGCATGCTGCAAATTGTACATGGTGAAATTGATGACAATGTGCACATGCAAAACAGCCTGCAACTCGTTAGCAAATTACAGGATGCTAAAAAGGATTTTGAGTTAATGGTATATCCGGGCGGAAGACATGGCTGGGGTGGCAATAAAGGGATGCATTTTCAAAATTTGAAAACACAGTTTATCTATAAATATTTATTGGATAAGCCGGTTTATAAAATGGCGATCCGGTAAAAGAGAGGTCCTGAATGTTACTGCTATTTTGCGGACAGCTTATGCAGGTATAAACTTGGCTATTATCGAAATAAAATTGACCCGGCGGTGTAAATAGACCGGCGGGTTTTTATATTTTGTTTGTGCTGAAACGGGCTTTAGTAATAAGAGCGGCAGAATATTTTTTTAATAGTAACAGAACTTTGATTCTTCGCAAATTAAAATCGTTGCTTAAAACCCTTGCAGCGTTTAATTTGAATATCCCAGGGTGTTACCTGGGTATGACATAATTTTTTTCTACAACCCTTGCGGGGTTGAAACATTGTATTTTATATTCAACCCCTGCGGGGTTGTTGAAAAACTTGATGCTTAACCATGGCCTTCACCCACGGCTACTCAGATTCAAGCCCCTCGGGCTTTGCACAAAAACAAGTAACAACCAGATGAAATATCATCATTCATCAAAAGAAATCTTTACTTACTTTTTCTTGCCTGAATTTTTACACAAATAAATCCGTGTATAATTTTGCACCCGGCACTACTGAATACTTACTTAAATCTGAAATTCCTTCATTGGCCATTACCTGCTCATCAATAAAAGTATTGCCAGTACATTCAGAAGACGATTTGGATAAAATATGAAAGGCTGCATCGGCCATGATTTCCGGAGTGCGGCTCATATTCATCAACATTTCGCCACCCAGTAAATTATTTACTGCTGCGGTTGCAATGGTTGTTTTTGGCCACAGCGTATTGGCAGCTATATTGAATTTTTTTAGTTCGGTAGCCAACCCCAATGCAATCATGGTCATATTGTATTTACTCATTGTGTACGCTAAATGATTGGCAAACCATTTCATGTCCATATTAACGGGAGGTGATAAATTGATGATATGCGGATTGGTGGCCTTCTTTAAAAAAGGGATACAGGCTTTGCATACAAAGAATGTTCCCCTTACATTGATATCATACATTAGGTCAAACCGCTTTGGCTCCGTCTGTTCTGTACTGGTAAGTGAAATGGCTGAAGCGTTGTTGATTAAAATATCAATGCCTCCAAATTTTTCAATTGTTTTGTCTATTACGTTTTGTACCTGGTCTTCAAACCGGATGTCGCATTGCACTGCCAGTGCCTTGCCTCCGGCTGCTTCCATTTCAGCAGCGGCAGAAAATATGGTGCCCCCGAGCTTAGGATTTTCTTCCACACTTTTTGAGGCAATTACAATGTTGGCACCTTCTTTAGCGAGGCGCAAACCGATGGCTTTACCAATTCCACGGGAAGCACCCGTAATGATAACCGTTCTGTTTTGAAATGACATAGCAATTGTTTTTTCAAATCTAAACAAAAAGCCGGTGAACCGCTCAACCTATCAGTCATTTAAAAGATTAATTTATTGGTAGCCAATTTTGCCAATGGTTAACCATTGGTTAATGAGTAATACTTTTGATCAAAATTTAAACAAACGTTCAATTTAAATTAAACGTTAGTTGAATATCGATTTTAAATGATGTTCCTATTTTTTTGAAGGGAAATTTATGCTTTGGCTTTATCCAAACTATCTGGTAAACGAACTAGTCTACATGATTTACATTAAAAAGGAATAGTTTGATATTATTAAAAAAACCAGTAAATTCAAAAGTATTCACCTTTCAATTTTACTGGCTTGTCCTAAGTACCCCTTCAGGGGACAGGAGCTTCTTCTATCCCAACAT
>JBBQQP010000173.1:0-7197 GCA_038215675.1 Chitinophagales bacterium
CGATCATCTTTCATTGCATCAGGAACAATCATTGGTCCGGCTTTTTGAATGGCATGATGGCAAAAAGCAATATCCCTTGGGGTTTCATCAATGGTTAATCCAACTTTTGATTTAAACCATTGTCGGTTTTCGTCCAGTAAAGTGATTAATGAAATTGGCGTTTCGCATATTTGAGATGCAAGTTTTGTGATATCATCAAAATCCTGCTCTGCTGCTGTATCCAGCAAATTAAGCTCATCGAGCACCGATAGCCTCAATGCTTCATCAAAAAGGATCTGACTTTCTTTCATAAATAAATAAGTTCAAAAAAATTCAACTTTAAAATCAATATTGCCAGGCAGGAAATTTACTTAAGAGAAACGAGCCTTCAGCTAAAGCCAATTTCTTTTAATTGAATCATTTTATAAATCGTTGATTTTCCTATATCCAGTTTATTGGCTACTGCAATCACATCATCGTCATATTTTTTGAGAAAATGTTTTATGATATCACAGGTATATTGCCGCAATGTTTTTTCTTCATTAATAAAGGATGCCTCACTTCTGGTGGATGTAAATGAAATGTCATCGGCTACTATTTCCTGCCCATTGCTCATGACTACTGCAAGGTCAATCATCGCTTTTAATTCTCTTACATTACCGGGGTAATTATAGCGCATCATTTTATCTTTTGCATCGGCCGAAATGGAGATGGCACCCAATTTATTTTCTCTGGAAAATTCGTCTGCAAAGTGTTTGGCTAAAATGAGCACGTCATTGCCTCTTTCCCGAAGTGGTGGTAATTCAATTGGCAAACCGATGATCCGGTAATACAGATCTTCCCTGAAATTTCCTTTACTTACTTCATCCGCCAGGTTCTTGTGGGTGGCAATTACCAGCCGCACTTCCAGTTTTACCTTTTCGTTCCCCCCCACCCGTATAATTTCTCTTTCCTGCAATACTCTTAATATTTTACTTTGCAAACTAAGATCCAGCTCTGCTATTTCATCGAGGAAAATAGTGCCGCCATTGGCTTCTTCAAACTTCCCTTCCTTTCTTGCTACGGCTCCGGTAAAAGCGCCCTTTTCATGACCAAACAATTCACTTTCAATTAATTCTTTTGGAATGGCGGCCATGTTTACCGCGACAAATGGTTTTCGTTTCCGGTCGCTATTGTAATGAATGGCTTTAGCTACTACTTCCTTACCGGTTCCCGTTTCGCCACTGATAGAAACATTGATGTTGGTTTTGGTAGCCTTCTCCATCAAGGTAAAAATTTTATTCAAAGCCGGGCTTTGACCCTTTATACTTTTATCAAAAGAAAACTTTTGTCCCAGCTCTTCCCGCAGTGTGGCAACTTCCGCTTTTAGTTTAACCGTTTCTCTTACTTTGATAACCGAATTCCACAATAAATCCTTGGTATTGTCATCCTTTACCAGGTAGTCGGAAACGCCCATCTTTAGCATCTTTACCGCCACCGTAATTTCTTCCTGGCCGCTGATTACAATCACCGGTACCTGGTTATTCAGCGCCTTTATTTTTTGAAACAATACATCGCCGGTAAAATCCGGCAACGAAAAATCGATGGTTACCAGGTTGGGCTGCTTGTGCATATTAGCCAAACATTCTTTACCAGTTGTAAACCTGGTAATTTCATAATCCGGGTTAAGGGATAAATGATAGTCAAGAATTTCACCATACCAGGGATCGTCTTCAACAATGAAAATTTTATAGGATTCCATAACAATATTGGGTTAGAAATTAGGTGACCTCACCTATTTTTAGTTACAACGAGATACCAGAAAGAAAATTGTTCCGTATTTCGGATTATATCTATTTCTTAGAAAGAATTAAAACCAACAGGTGCGCCTGTAGAAACATTGCTATCCAATTATTTTTATTGCAACTGAAGGAAGGTGTTATTTTATATAGCAATGCCGGATAACAAATGGTATTATCCGGCATTTATTCGTTGGAAAAAGCTGCGTTTTTTAACCAGCTGCCATCACTTCTTCCAATTGTAATTTTGCTGCAGGCCATCCGGTAATGATGCAGTTGGCAAGCAACGCCAGCTCCGGATGAAATACACCGTCTGCAAATTTTTGGTCAATGGTTCGGCTCCATCCTTCTACTTGTGGCATACCTGCAATGGCTGAAAGCGACACCAGTGAATGCGCATTCTTTCTAACACCTGCCGCCTCCATTTGCTCCCAGGCTGTTTTTAATCCGTTGATTTTGTCATCTACATCTGCAACTGTTCCGGAAAGCAATAATTGTTCGAAGGACTTATCACCTCCGGTTAAAGAATACAAATAAGTGAGATCAATTATAATCGGTATTTCATTCATGTTTTTAATTTTATAACTATTATGTATAAGTAATCAGGCTTGCATTTTTAATTGACCGGAAGTATCCAATCAAACACTTGAAAGCTGGTCATTTTTTTTAATAACTTCAATAATTGTGCTGAATAAATCAGTTGGCTTAAAAGGTTTGGCAACATATCCATTCATTCCGGCATTGTAACAATTTTGCATTTCGCCATGGAGCGAGTGCGCTGTCATAGCAACAATTGGTAGCCCTGCCATATCACCGGATAATTTGCGTATTGCTTTGGTTGCATCAATTCCATTCAATACCGGCATTTGAATATCCATTAAAATTAAATCGAACAACTGTTGCTGAACGGCCTCCACAGCTTCCAGGCCATTTACCACATGGGTTACAATAAAGCCTTTCTTTTTTAACACCAGCTTTGCCAGCATTGCATTGATATTGTTATCTTCTGCCAGTAAAATATGTATTGGCTTATCTGCATTGATTGATAAAATCCGATCACCTTCATAGGTATTTATTTCTTCCAGCTCTTCGGTTTCAATGTACTTTTTAAAAGGCAAAATAAAATGAAAGGTAGTGCCTTGGCCCGTTAAGCTTTCCATGCTTAAAGTGCCGCCATAAAGATCAACTATGCTTTTGGTAATATTCAATCCAAGGCCTGTGCCACCATACAATCTTTGCGTGTCTGTGTTGGCTTGTGTAAATCTTTCAAAAATATCAGCCTGCTTTTCCTGTGCTACTCCTATGCCGGTATCTTTAATGGAAAAAGCAATGTATTCTTTTAACCGATCCGGCCCCTGCACTAGTTTACAAACAATATCAATGGTTCCCTTCTCTGTGAATTTAACGGCATTGCCCAACAGGTTAAACATAACCTGGGTAAGCCGCAACTGATCGCCCAGTAATGTTGCGGGTATCCGCTGGTCGAAATTTACCTGCACTGCAATTCCCTTTGTATGGGCCTTCGGCTCCAAAATTTTAACTACATCATTTATAATTTTACAGATATCAAGCGGTAAACTTTCCAGTGACAGGTTACTGGATTCTATCTTGGAAAGATCCAGTATATTATTGATCAGCGCCAGTAAATTTGCAGAGGCGGTTTTTACAATACTTACAAATTCTGCCTGCTCGGAATTCAATGGAGTTTCTGCCAACAGATCAGTAAATCCAATCACTGCATTCAGTGGTGTTCTTATCTCGTGGCTCATGTTGGAAATAAACTGGTCCTTTACTTTTAGTGAACGTTCCACCATTTCATTGGCCGCAATCAGATCGGTTTCTACCTGGTATCGTCCGGTAATATCCATACCAAAACCGAGGATATATTTTTTCCCGCTTCTTTCCTTAAAACATTTATTGATGATGCTAAACCAGGTATCCATATCCGTTTCAGGATTCTTCAAACTTCCCTCCAAACGGATCATCTCACCTTCCTCCATTTCAAAAATATTATCCAAATCACCTAGAAAAATATCGTCTTCCCCTTTGGATAAATCATCGGCAAGCGGCAATTCTATTTCGTTACAGGGATAATATTTTGCAAATGCCTGATTGGCCAAAATGATCTGCTTCATTTCGTTCATCACAAATATTACATTGGGGCTATTGTCAATGATCTGGCGAATAAATTGCTGTTGTTTTTCAATTTCATTCTGCGCTTTAACGGACTCTGTAATATCAATGGCCGTAGCAATTACGTAGGGCTTATTTCCATTATTGGCATACACCGTATTTTGATAAAGCCAAACTCTTTTTGATCCGGATTTAGTAAAAATCTGTAGTGTACCACTTCCTGTTTCGTTAATATTGATTGTTTTAAGGTATACATCAAATTCATGCTGAAAATCCGGAGATACAATCAACCGAAGGTTAATTCCTAAAACTTCCTCTTTACTAAAACCACTCATTTTTTCTGCCGCAGCGTTCAAACTAAGTATTACCCCATCCATATCATGTAAACAGATAATGGTTTGGGTATTGTTGAGCACTACCGCCATTTCTTCTTCGCTTTTTTTAAGGGCCAGCTTATCTAATTTTGACAGGGTAATATCCTGCACCGTTCCAAACAATCCGATGTATTCCCCGGCGTCATTCAGCCTTGGATTATTATTGGACATCATATAGTGAACCTGCCCGTCAATGATGTATCTGTATTCTACTTCAACCCGCTGTAGTTGCTTACAGCAAAGCATCATCCGCTCATTTATAACAGCAACATCCTCCGGATGAATATTCGCTAATAAAACTTTCATAGTTATATCGCCATCCATTGGTAAATGATACAGCAGGCGCAACTCTTTTGAAACAGTAAGGCTACCATCAGCGTCTAATTCCCACGATCCAAGGCCTGCAAGCTGCATTGCCTGGTGTAGTTTATTTTTATTGGTTATCAGCTCTGTTTCCAGCTCTTTTCTTTCTGTGATATCCTGTTGCATGGCCATAAACTGGTATGGCTTACCTGCTGCGTCCAATAGAGGCACAATGGTAGTTTCGGCCCAATACGATTTCCCGTTTGTATTTCTGTTCACCAATTCTCCCTTCCATGTTTTACAATCCAGTAAAGTTTCCCAAATTGGCTTCATCACCTTTTTATCCCGCATACTAATACTAATAGAACGATAGTCTTTTCCTAATAATTCTTCTTCGGCCAGTTCATTTATTTCACAGAACTTCCTGTTCACATCAATTATTTTTCCTTCTGTATTAAAGATGATGACAATAGCAGACTGATCCAATGCAAACTTATAATCGGCCACTTCTTTATACAAAGCCTCAATGGCGATTTCTCTTTTTTTGCGGCTGGTAATATCATTTTGTATCGCAATGAAATTCACTACTTCGCCGGTATCGTCGCAAATAGGTTTTATGCTCACAGACAACCAGATTGGCATTCCATTTTTATGATAACACAACAACTCTTCTACTACTGCTTCACCAAAAATCAACGTTTCAGTCATGCGTTTTGCCACCTCCCTGTTGGTAAGCGACCCGTGTAACAAACAGTCCAGTTCCTGGCCTTTTACTTCTTTTAGGCTAAATCCGGTTGTGTTGGTAAACCCTTCATTTATCCATTGCACTTTTCGCTTGCCATCCGAAATAATGATGGATTCATTCAGTTGTGATACCACATTTGCCAATAATTTTATTTGTTGATCAGTGGTATAATTGGTGATTTGTTCCTTTGATAAACTATGGGTGATTTCCTGGTTAAACGTAACCAATTGCTCCCGACGGATACCAATAAAACAAAAAAGTAAACTTAAATAAACGGGAGAAAATACAATAACCGTGAAATCGGGTGAATATGTAAATATGTGAAACCAGGGCCCCGTAAATCCGCTTTCATAATTTAAGTAAATGCCAATCAATATGAGTATAATACCCAACACAATACCAGCAGCCGTATGCATTAGAACGCCAAAGGAAGAATTATTTTTCATCGTTATTGGATAACTTATTTATACGAAAAACATTTAGAAATATTAAAAGCATCACCTTGAATATGAGTACGAAACCCAGTACAAAACCTGCAGCAATACGCATTAAAACGCCAAAAGAGGAATTGTTTTTCATGATTATTGGACAAGATAACTTTTAGACAGCAGACATGGAGAAAAGCGTTGCTTCTATATTGCGGTTATCATTTTTATTTGATTGAAAATATTTCAATGGGCAGTTACTATTTTACGTTGTGCTTTATCCCATGTTGCCTTTTGGCTGCCAGACAGGTACCTGCTCAATCCAGCCAGTACCGCATAGTTCATGATACAAAAATAGTATGGAACAAATACGGGCTTAAATCTCACCCTGCGGTTTTCTAAAATAAACCCCACCAATGCAGCACTATAAAATAAAATTTGTGCGGCCATCAACAACTGGTAAAAAATATTTCCATCCATGCCCAACCAACTATTCATCAAAAACATTGCAATCAATAAGAAGGGAGTAACGGTCCATCTTAGTACCCGGTGTGATATGTATTGAAAATACAACACCGGTGTTTTGCGCATTGTTAATCTACCAGAAAGACGACTGATGGATTGCCACCCACCTGCACAAATACGCACTTTTCTTTTCAATTCTTCTGCTACATTTTCCGAGGCTGTTTCAACTGCATACGCTTCTGGTTCATATACAATTTTATAACCATCGGCTGCCATTTGCATGGATTGCATAAAATCGTCCAACAGGGTATCTTCCGGCAAATCCTGGTAGAGCGATGTTCTAAATGCTACCAACTCGCCAGCAGCTCCCACGGCACTATACAATTCCGAATCCAGCTTTTTCAACAATGATTCGTATTTCCAGTAAATGCCTTCGCCTGCGGCACTGGCACTGTCGGATGCGTCATTGATAATTCTTTTTTCACCCGATACACAACCCACTTTTTCGTCTGCGAAATGCCGTACAATATTTCTTACTGCCTCCGTGTTCAACATGGTATTTGCATCTGAAAAAATTACAAATGGTGTTTTTACAAATCGCATTGCCCTATTTTCAGCAGCTGTTTTACCACCCCTTCTATTTTCATGCAATACTTCAATTTCGGGCCAGGCTTTTAAAACCGCTTCACTGTTATCAATAGAACCATCGGTAATAAAAACCAGGTGTAATTTATCTGCCGGATATTCCAGCAACTTGCTGTTGGCAATTTTATCTGCCAGAATATCGGCTTCGTTAAAGCAGGGAATCACCAATGTAACAGTTGGTTCAAATGCATGAACATCCATTTTATCTACCGGTTTAGACATTCGTTTTAATCTGACCAGTCCGTATAAAACAATGCCATAACCAAGAAAAGCATAAAATACGATCCCAAAGGATATCCAGAAAAAAATTGCCAGCCAGTTCATAATAGTTTGATTGTAGCGATTAAACC
>JBBQQP010000174.1:0-7177 GCA_038215675.1 Chitinophagales bacterium
TTACCGGAAAATTATGACCACCTGCACTGGACAAAATTGGTTCATGCGGAAGATTTACAAAGAGTGGAAGAATCGCAGGCGGAGGTGTTAAACAACCCGCTTGAATTTTATTGGGAGCAGGAATATCGATTTCGCAAACTAAATGGCAACTATGCCATTGTGTACGACCGCGGATATATTATAAGAGATAAAGCTGGCAATGCAGTAAGAATGATTGGCGCCACACAGGACATTACAAAAATGAAAGAGAATGAAATTCATTTAGGCAAACTCAATAAAAATTTACAGCTTCAGTCAGAAAAATTAGCCGAATCCAATTCACAATTAGAACAGTTTGCCTACGTAGCCTCGCATGATTTACAGGAACCGCTTAGAATGGTGACCAGTTTCCTGAAATTGCTGGAGAAAAAATATGGAGAGACCCTCGATGCTTCTGGTAAAAAATACATTCATTTTGCCGTTGATGGGGCCAACAGAATGCGGCAAATCATCCTCGACTTACTGAATTATTCCAGGGTAGGCCGAACAAACGGGGAAAAACAAATGCTTAATTTAAACAAGCTTGTAAATGAAATTAATATTTTGTTTAGAAAGGAAATTGAAGAAAAAAAAGCCAACATTTTAATAGAAGAATTACCACTTATTTACGGGTATGAAACCCCGATGCGGCAGGTATTTCAAAACCTGATTAGCAATGGTTTAAAATATTCAAGAAAAAATATTCCTACCCGAATAGAGATCAAGGCGGTTGATTTAAACGAGCATTGGCAATTTTCAGTCGCTGACAACGGAATAGGAATCAGCAAGGAGTATTTCGATAAAGTATTCATCCTGTTTCAACGGCTTCACTCCAAGGAAGAATTCTCAGGCACCGGAATAGGCCTGGCAGTTACAAAAAAGATCATTGAAAATATGGGTGGAAAAATATGGATCACATCCGAAGAAGAAAAGGGAACCACGTTTCATTTTTCCATTCAAAAACAATAAGGATAAAAGCTGTATTACATTTCGTTTAAAGTTATTTCAGGAACTATAAGAAGCTATTTAAAAATGGTTTCGCAATTTGCCCTGTCTAATTTTAATTGCCCGTAATTGCACTAACTGACACGAACAGAATTCTTTTTGTATAAAAAAATAAGTGATCGTTCGTGCATTCGTGGCGCACATTAAAAAATTTAAACAGATTCTTAAAAAAAATCAATTAAAAAAGGAGCAGGTTAAAAAACACCTGCTCCTTTCTATTTCCCCACCGTATTTACTTAACGGTTTATTTTGCTAGGGTAATTTTCTCCAGCTTCTGCTCTTCGCAGAATTTATTAAAGCCACCGATATGTTTTGTTGTGATGATTTGTAATTCGTTTTTTAACACGGCCCATTTAGCATCCAGTTCTTTTAATACTTCCTGCTGACCGTCTGTTACGCCGGGAATATTTGAATCGGTCTCGCCCCGTAAAAATATATAATCGGCACTCAGTTTATTTTCAAAATTAATGATATCATCGTAGGATTGTGATTTTGCCTGCACCAGTTTATCTTCCCATGCAGCAATGATTTTCACCACTGCTTTGCCGGAATCTGCGAGCATTTTCATAGTGGACTGATCGGCAACCAGGTTGACCAGGTAATTGATTTGCTCCCTGGCTTTGCGAATGGCTGTAACAGATAAATGAATGTCTTTCACCCCTGCTTCAATGGAGTTAAGCGTTTGATGTTGCAAGGCGTAATCAGCTGCTGTTGCTTTAATTCGGGGATCTGGCTTTACTTCAATGCCTGCCTGCTTTTGCTGATTACCCATTTTTAAACGGATTGTATAATTTCCAGGCGCAACTTTATGCCCCACATAACTTCCTTCAATATATACACCGGTAACACCCGGTAAAGTTGAGTAACGCAAATCCCATACAAAGCGGTTTAAACCGGGCTTTACATTTAGCATTGGATCAGCATTTGGACCTCCCGGATAAGTCACAAATTTTTCATCGGCCTTGTTGCTGTATTTTCTTACCAGGTTATTATTTGCATCCAATATTTCAAGTGTTAGGTCAACGGAAGAATCAATCTTTGCAGGAAGCTGGTAATAAATAACCGCACCGGTTGATGGATTGGTGCCGGCAGTACCGGTTGGTGCCGGCCCTGTTGGTTCTTCGGTAACTACTTTATCTAACTGGCTTCCACCAGAAACACGATACGCAACTTCCGGTTGAAATAAATGCATTTCATTTTTATCGGCGATAGCCGGATCATATTGTTGTATCAAACCAATATCATCCAAAATCCAGAACGAACGGCCGGCAGTGGAC
Organism: Chitinophagales bacterium; assembly: GCA_038215675.1. GTDB lineage: Bacteria > Bacteroidota > Bacteroidia > Chitinophagales > Chitinophagaceae > Ferruginibacter. The sequence continues at coordinate 2,301 of JBBQQP010000174.1, forward strand.
GCAATTAAATCGCCCTGGTGCAGCTTCAGATCCGTAACGGGCGAAAGCGGAAGATTTAACTGAAAAGGCATCCAGTTACCTCCCCCATTATAAGAAATAAATAAACCAGTTTCTGTACCGGCATATAACAAATCTTTTCTTACTACATCTTCTCTAACTACCCGGGTGTAGGCCGTTTCCGGAATGCCATTGCTTATTTTAACCCATGATTTACCGTAGTTGGTCGTCTTAAAAATGGCTGGTGAAAAATCATTGAATTTGTAGCGGGTAGTTGCGATATAAGCCGTGGCTTTGTCATGCGGTGATACCTCGATGCTATTAATTAAACACTCCGGTAAACTGGCAGGCGTAATATTGGTCCAGGTGGCACCGCCATCTTTTGTAAGATGCACCAATCCATCATCGCTACCCGTGTAGATGACCCCTTTCTCCCATGGAGATTCCCTGACATAAGCAAGCGTACAATAATTTTCGCCACCGGCTCCTTCGTTGGTGTAGGGAACGCCACTGATGCCCATTTTGCTGGTATCATGTGTGGTAAGGTCCGGAGAAATTACCTGCCAGGTTTTACCAAGATTGGTTGTTTTAAACAACACATTTCCCCCATGATAAAAAGTATTCGGATCATTCGGCGAGCAAATGATGGGCGCATTCCAGTTAAACCGGTAGCGCATATTTTTTGGTTGCAACGATTGAAACTGCAATGGCTTTTCCATAATGGGTTTGCCCTCCATAATCTGCTGATCCAATACATCAATGGTACCCTGGTAACTTCCTCCCATCACATACCTTGGGTCATTGGGATTGAAGGCCAGGAAGGCACTTTCGCCGCCAGCTGAAGAGGTCCAGTCTCTTTCTCCAATTGAATAATTATAGGTAGTTCTGCTGGCTATTTTTACGGAACTGTTGTCCTGCTGCCCGCCATAAACATTGTAAGGAAAAAGGTTGTCTGCATTTACCCGGTAAAACTGGGCAGTAGGCTGGTTGGCCTGCGAGCTCCACGTTTCCCCTCCATTAAAAGTAACAACGGCACCACCATCATCCGCCAGAATAATATTCTTGCTGTTGGTTGGGTTGATCCACATGTTGTGGTGATCGCCATGCATAGTGCTCATCCTGTTGAAAGTTTTGCCCCCGTCAATAGATTTTAACATGGGCGAACTCATTACATACACCACTTCTTCATTCAATGGATCTGCAGCAATTTCAATATAGTACCAGGCCCGGTGAACAGTATTGTGATCTTTGCTCACCCGGCTCCACGACATACCTGCATCATTGGAAACAAATACACCGCCCTGCTCCTTTTCCGTATCCGATTCAATAACTGCGTATACTTTATTTGAATTGGCACCTGAAACCGAAATGGCCATCTTTCCCAGTTCCTTTGGTAAACCCTTTTCCAATCTTACCCAGGTATCACCCCCATCAATCGATTTGTATAAGCCACTTCCCTCTCCGCCGCTTCTTACCTGCCAGGGTAAACGCTGGTGATCCCACATGGCTGCATACAAAATTCTGGGGTTATTCATATCCATTGAAAGATCTGTACAACCGGTATGCTCATCTGCGTACAGTGTCTTTTTCCAGGTCTTTCCGCCATCAGATGATTTATAGATGCCTCTGTCTGGTGTTGCACCATAAGATGCACCTTGCGCCGCCACCAGCACATTATCCGGATTTTTTGGATCAATTCGGATGGCAGCTATTTGCCGGGTCAATGCCAGACCCAGATGCACCCATGTTTTGCCGGCATCTGTTGATTTATAAACACCATCGCCAAAAGAAGACATTACCCCACGAACTGCATGCTCGCCCATACCAACATAAATAATATTGGCATCACTTGCTGCTACCGCGATAGCCCCAACAGAAGAAGTTTTTAACTGCCCGTCAGACATATTTTGCCAGCTCACACCCGCATCTTCCGTCTTCCACACACCGCCGCCAACAGTGCCCATGTAATAGGTAAACGGATTCCCTGCTACACCTGTTGCTGCTACCGAGCGGCCGCCACGGTAAGGACCAATATTGCGCCATTTAATACCAGCAAAATAATTTGCCGGAGCAACCGTGGGAACAAGTGGAGGTAAAACTGCTGATTTCTTTTTTTGTGCCACTACCACTGAAAGTAAAAAACTGCCCAGTATTGAAAGGATAACATTTCTCATAATAGTAAAAAATTGATAGCGGCAATTTATGCCGCAATTTTTAATTTACCGCTCCCATTATTGTAATTGCTGGTTGCGGGCAGAAATATTGCGATTCCGCCTCAATTTATGACTTACCTGATAATCGATCGACGGGGCCAATTCTTATTTGGAGGATAATATTTCTTTCTCACAATTACTGGCAGATACAATACGCTGAATTACCAGCGTAAACTAAAGGTCATCCGTCAGCAAAATTGTCCTGCTATATTGATTCAGCGCCTTAAAATGATTTCCTTAATAAAAGACACAACAGATGATGTAAACCATTCATACAAATCGTGTACCTCCTGGCAATTGCTATTTTAATTTTTTCCTTCGAATTTTGTTTATACTTTAGTACACGTTAGAAGATCAAATCAACTATTTTTTGTGGACGAGCGAAAAATGAACTTAGCTAATACGCAATTGTATGAAAACAGATCCCATATTAGATTTTAAATCATTGCTTCAAACCGAAACACGCTTACCCCAGGTTGTTGTACCCATCTTTTCGATCGCAACTTTAATTGAAATTTATTTAAAATCTACCTTTGACTTAAGCAAGCATATACCCGCTCAAAAAAATTTTGAACTATTTCCGGATGATCCCGGAGATCATGTAACTGCTAACGTTTTTAATGATAGAGCACCGCCAAATGATTTATTAATGGACAAACAGCTACTAAAGATTGCTGTATAAAAGTGTGATACCCTTCGCCCCGAACCAGGTTTTGAAGAAAGAGGCTGGATACTAAGAAACACTATCTTAAAAAAAACAGCATTCGGAACTTCATTTATGGCGAAGAACATCACCAAACAGGGCGGTAACGTATGGGTAGAAACAGCAGTTAATCAGGCTGAATGTTTGCTTTTTAGGGTGCCGGATGAGTAATAAAAGCCTATTGATAATAAGTGAAAAAATTTTACGTTATGAATATCAATTCCATAGAATTATTGCTGGTAGAAGATAGTATTGATGATGCGGAGCTAACGATGAGGGAATTAAAAAAGCATAATTTCACCAACAATATTTTTCATGCAAAAGATGGAGAAGAGGCGCTGGATTTTATTTTCGCAACGGGTAAATACGAAGGTATCCGAAATTTAGACGCCCCTCCCCGGATCATATTACTCGATATTAAGATGCCTAAAATAAATGGCCTGGAGGTATTGAAAAAACTTAAATCAGATGAACGTACGAAGTCTATACCGGTTGTAATGTTAACCTCGTCTAAAGAAGATCCGGACATAAAAAACAGCTACCAGCTTGGTGCAAACAGTTATATCGTAAAACCGGTAAATTTTACAGGATTTGCAGATTCTATAAAGAATCTTGGGTTCTATTGGTTACTCCTAAATGAACCTCCTCAATAATTTAATCATATGAATCCCGTTACTTTAAAAATATTAATTGTTGAGGATACAGCAACAGATGCGGAAATCATTCAACGTTTACTAAAACGCACGGAGACGTCCTATGAATTTGAAGTAGTTGCAGACAGACCTTCGTATATCAATGCAATTGAAAACTTTAAGCCCGACGTAATTTTATCCGATAATGCCCTCCCGCAGTTTAGTGCATCCGAAGCACTTAAGCTATTACAGCAGATTGATTCAAACATACCATTCATACTTGTTACGGGCACAGTATCCGAAGAGTTTGCTGCCGGCATTATAAAAGCAGGTGCGGATGATTATCTCCTAAAAGACAGGCTTACAAGGTTGCCTGTTGCTATTGAAGCAGCAATAAAGCAAAAAAAAGCAGATCGGGAAAAACAGGAAGCCATTGAACAACTAAAACAAAGCGAGGAAAAATACCGGGAGATTGTAGAAAACATCACCGATATCATTTGCACCCACGATCTTAATGGAAAAATCCTCAGTACAAATCCTGCCGCTAGACAAAATCTCGGCTATGAAATATCCGAATTAGAGGAAATGAACATCAGGGATCTTCTGGTACCAGCTTACAATGTAGAATTTGACAATTATATAGCATTGATCAGGCAGAACGGCCACGCAAATGGGGCAATGCGTGTGCAAACAAAAACGGGTGAAGAACGGATATGGGAATATCATAACACATTGAGCTCTTCCCGCAGCGGAATAAAAACAATCATGGGATTTGCACAGGATGCTACGGAAAGGATTAAGGCTGAACGAATGCTTTCGCAAAACGAAAAGCGTTTTCGTGCGTTGGTTGAAAACAATGAAGGGATTATATCCATGCTGGATAAAAATATGAAGACCATTTTCCGAAGCGCTTCGGCCTTTAGGATAACGGGATGGTCAAACGAAGAATTTGAAAAGATTGACACATCAGATTATGTACATCCGGACGATTTAGAAAAAGTAACTGAAACGTTTGCATTAACGGTTGATAAACCGGGTATACCTTTTCCGTTGATGTTACGGGCAATGCATAAAGAAGGGTATTATATCTGCCTGGAAGGTGTAGTGAATAACCTGTTGCATGAAAAGGCGGTCAATGGCATCATCACCAATTTAAGAGACGTTACGGAAAGAATAAATACAGAGGCAAAAATATTAAAAGCCAACCGTTTGTATGCGTTCATCAGCCAGGTAAATCAAATGATTGTGCGGGCTTCGGATACTTCAACAATATTTGAAGAGGCATGCAAAATTGCCATTGATTTTGGGAAGTTTAAAATGGCATGGATCGGA
>JBBQQP010000175.1:0-7175 GCA_038215675.1 Chitinophagales bacterium
TAACTTAATATATCAGTAATCACTTTCCCCCTTGTGTCGGTAAGCCTGAACGGTCTTCCCTGGTACTCGTAGACTAGTTTTTCATGATCAAATCCTAGTTGGTTTAAGATGGTCGCCTGTATGTCGAAGGGCTCTACTTTACCGCTGATGGCACTATAGCCTATTTCATCGGTTTCGCCGTAAGTGAATCCTTTTTTTATACCGGCACCTGCCATCCACATGGTAAATGCTTCTGTGTGATGATCCCTGCCTTTAAAAGGATTTTGTTTGCCTTCCCTGTTTTCCATCATCGGTGTGCGGCCAAATTCGCCGCCCCATACTACCAGTGTTTCTTCCAGCAAACCACGTTGTTTTAAATCCAGGATCAGGGCGGTAATGGATTTGTCGACCGAACGGCATTTGTTGATGAAACCTACATCAATGGCGCCGTCGGCACTGGTGCCATGACTATCCCAGCCCCAGTCGAACAGCTGTACAAAACGCACGCCTTTTTCCACCAGTTTTCTAGCCAGCAAAACATTGTTGGCAAAGCATCCTTCACCTGGTTTGGTGCCATACATTTCATGAATATAATCGGGCTCGTTATTGATGTTCATTACCTCCGGTGCGGCGATTTGCATTTTATATGCCATCTCATATTGTGAAATGCGGGAAAGAATTTCCGGATCATTGTATGTTTTATATTCTTCTGCATTTACCTGGTTGATGGCATCTATACTTGCTTTGCGTAAATCCCGATCCATGCCGGCCGGATCTTTAATGAACAGTACCGGATCGCCTTCGCTACGGCATTGTACGCCCTGGTACACACTGGGTAAAAAGCCACTTCCCCAAACACTTTTGCCGGCATCGGGATTTCTTCCCCCACTGGTTAATACCACAAAGCCAGGCAGATTTTGATTTTCCGTTCCCAACCCGTAAGTAGCCCAGGAACCGAGGCTTGGTCTGCCTAACCTGGACGAACCGGTATGCACCAGCAATTGTGCAGGGCCATGATTGAACTGGTCGGTAGTAACTGCTTTTAAAAAGCTGAGTTCATCCACCACGGTTGCAAGGTGTGGCATGTGCTCACTTACCCATGCACGGGAGTTGCCATGTTGAGCAAACTTTGCCTGCGGTCCCAGCATTTTGGGCACCCCCCGGATGAAGGCAAACTTCTTGCCTTCCAGCAATGATTGCGGGCAATCCTGTCCGTCCATTTTCATTAATTCAGGCTTGTAATCAAATAGCTCCAGTTGCGATGGAGCGCCGGCCATGTGCAGATAAATGACACTCTTTGCCCTGGCTGCAAATGCGGGTAATTTGGGCATCAGCGGATGCGCCGGGTCAAAGGCTACAGTGCTGTTTTGAACAGCCGGGCTATTGCAACTTCCAAACATAGAGCCAAAGGCCAGTGCGCCTAATCCCATGGCACTTTCTTTTAAAAAGTGGCGGCGTGATTGCATGCGGATAATCGCTTGCTCTGCTTCTTTTACAAGCCGTTGTTGATGTAATTGTTTTTGTGTCATTCCTTAATTTTTTGCTTGCCAGTTTTTACAAATGATGTGGGTAAAGCTGCCAGATGATTTGCCGTACAAGTGTGCGACGCAACAATGTTTAATCAAAGTACAACTGCCTGGTTCAAAATTCTATAAGACAAACTACGGAAAAAGCCTTTCTCCATTCAACCCCTTAATAATGAAATGACGGCTCAATTTGTGATTCAAAAGATTTGGTATTGAATGATCAAATATTAACCATTAAAAATATCAAACTCATCATCCATCATTCACCATTCACCATTACCATTCACACTGAACGCTAATTCTTAGTAAGCAGTTCGTCCAGGTTTAGCAAAGCATTGGCAACTACTGCCATGGCGGCCATTTCCGGATTGGCCTTATCTGTTTCGTTTTTACCAAAAAAGTCATTTGCTTTTTTTGGGTCGTTTTTAAATCTCATCAACGCATCATTATACAATTTTAGGAATGCCTGCAAACTGTTAGGCGGAATGTTTTTATAGGTTGCCAACTGGTAGCCTTTTTTAATTTGTGCTTCCACATTATTGCCTGCCGCTGTTTGCATTCGTACCGCAAGCTTACGGGCCAGGTCGATGTAGGCGGAATCATTCAATGTGGTAAGTGCCTGCAAAGGCGTGTTGGTTCTGATGCGGCGAACGGTACACACTTCACGGGAAACGCCATCAAATGTTAGCATAGAAGGGTAGGCAGCCGAACGTTTCCAGTAAGTATACAGTGCCCTGCGGTACTGGTCTTCGCCACTGCTCTGTACCCATTCGGCTCCGTTCCAGGGAGAGAGCCAGATGCCTTTCGGCTGGTAAGGAAACACACTGGGACCATACATTTTATTGCTGATGACGCCGCTGATGCAAAGGGCCTGGTCTCTTATCTGTTCTGCGGCCAGCCGCACCCGTGAGTAGCGTGCAAAATATTTATTGGCCGGATCTTTCAGCAATTGTTCCGGTGTTATTTTTGAATCCTGCCGGTAGGTGGCACTCATTACTACTGTTTTAATTAATTTTTTTACACTCCATTTATCGTGGTACATAAAGTGGTAACTCAGCCAGTCCAGCAGTTCGGGATGGGTGGGTGCATTGCCCTGTGATCCCATGTCCTCCAGTGTTTCAACCAGACCTGTTCCAAAAAGCTGTTCCCAAATCCGGTTCACCATTGTTCGGGCCGTAAGCGGATTTTTTGTGGAGGTAAGCCATTGTGCCATGCCCAGTCGGTTGCGGGGGGCGTTGGCTGGCAGGTTTCCCAGTGAATGAGGCACATCCGGATTTACAGCCGCACCTTTTACAAGCCAGTTGCCTCTTTCAAAAACATGCGTAGTGCGGTGCAGGTCTGCAGGGTTGTCCATCATGATTGGCGTGGTGGATACGTTCGCATTGAGCAGTTGCCAAAAGTTTTGCTGCGCCTTTGCATAACCGGGTTTACCTGCCTCCGCAAATGCATTGGTAAAATAAAACCAATCGAATTGAACACCACTGGCATCGGGCTTACTAAGATCGTTATTGCGATAAGTAAAATAAAGGTGATGTACACCGCTTTGTGGTGTAAGCGTTGCATGGGTGATAGCCCATCCTTTGGTTTTTTGATTTAAAGGTATGCTCGCAATGACGGGGCCATTTGCTTGATCGATGTGGATTTGCCAAATGCCTCCGGCTGCAAATGTGTTATGTCGAAAAATCAGTTCGGTCTTATCATTCAGCGATACATTCTGAAGCCTGCACACTGCATTGTTACGCATGACCAGCCACTTTGTATCGGCGAGTTCGCTGTTGCTAAAACTATCGCAGGTAAGACTATTCATTGCAGGCTGCCAGGTTTTTATAAAGCGGTAAGTTTCTGTTGCTTTTTTAGTATCCGCATTTTCTTTCAGCCATTGAGTAAGGTTGTTCAACTCCCGCTGAAGGCTATCATTGAAATGGCGCAACAGCGGATAGTCTGCATAGGTATCTTCATCCCGGGTATTGTTGTAAAAAGCTAAAAATTTATAGTATTCGTCATGCTTGAAAGGATCGTATGGATGGCTATGGCATTGCACGCAGGCGAACGTGGTGCCCATGGTAGCCTGCCAGGTTGTATTTACCCGGTCCATTACGGCCGAGGTTCTAAATTCTTCATTGTCGGTGCCACCTTCATCATTGGTCATGGTGTTGCGTTGAAAAGCGGTAGCAATAAAGTCGTCATCAGTAGCAGCAGGTAACAAATCGCCTGCAATTTGTTTGGTTAAAAATTGATCATAGGGCAGGTCATTATTAAAGGCTTGAATTAGCCAGTCCCGGTAATGCCAGATATTTCTGCTGTCGTCTCTTTCGTAACCTTTGGTGTCTGCATAGCGTGCAAGGTCCATCCAGAGAGCGGCCCATTTTTCACCAAAATGAGATGATGATAGTAAGCTATCAACGAGGTTGGTGTAGGCGTTTTCACTGGTGTCGTTCAGGTATTGTTGTGCAATTTTTTCAGGGGCAGGCATGCCGATGATATCCAGGCTAATCCTGCGCAGCAAGGTTTTTTTATTTGCCTGAGGCGAAAACGTTAGATCGGCAGCCTTCCATTTGTCTTCAATAAAAAGATCGATGTCATTGCTGGCCCATTTGCTGCTGTTGTTGATTAAACCGAAAAAGGAAGTGCGTTGTGGAACTGCTGTTTCCTTTACCGGGGTATAAGCCCAATGTTCGCCCCAGTGTGCTCCTTCATTCACCCAGCGGGTAAGAATGTCGATGTCTTCCTTTGACAACGCATCATGTTTATAAGGCATTCTCTCTTCAGGATCTTTTAAAGTGAGCCGCCGGATCATTTCGCTGTTGCTGGCATCGCCGGGAATAATGGCCGGCTTGCCGGATTCCGTTTTGGCCAGTGCCTCTTCGCGGAACAACACACTAAAACCCGCTTTTTGTTTTACTCCACCATGACAGGTAATACAGTTGTTATTAAAAATTGGTTTCACCTCAGCAGTAAAATCAACCGGAGGCCGCCTTGTAATAAAAATAAAACTGCTGGCGATGGCCAACAGAAGGATGGAGACAATAATGATTTTTTTAGAATGCATACCTGGTTTAGTAAATGCTGGTTAACTATTGAATCGTACTGATATCGAAAATTACGGCTTTTGGTTTGAAATACTTTTGCCCGACAGAAACAAATCAAAAATTTGTTTCCAATTCAGGTAAATCCTCGTAAATAAAAGCCTCTGCCGGATCCAACGCCTGCCGGAAATCTTTTGCAACAGGATAAGCTTCCAGCTCATTCGCCGGGATTTGAAAACGGGCAATCGCTGAAATTGCTGCTTCGTTTAAATCACCCAACAACCAATCCCAGGCAAGGTCATCGGTTAAAATGGTCGGCATTCTTTTTTTTGTATTGTGAATTTGTTCCATCAATGGGTTGGCATCCGTTGTGATGATGCTGCAGGTTTCTACATATTCGCCGGTGCTTTCATCTTTCCACGGATTATAAATGCCCGCCATAAAAAAATAGTCCCTGTTTTTCATACCAATCCGGTAAGGATATTTTATGGCTGTTTTTAGTGGCTTACCTGTTTTTTTGCTGACAGGGAATTGATGCCGCCATTCAAAAAATCCGGTAGACAAAACCAGGCATCGCCGGTTGAGGGCAGCATCCCGGTACATTTTTCTTTCGCCCAATAATTCCTCCGACTTAGCATTTAACGTAAGAATTGGTTCCTGCCACAGACCATTTTCCTTTTTATAACCCAATCTGAATTTGTCAGCCTGCTCCCTTGTTTTGATGTACGAGGGTAAAAATCCCCATTCCATTTGCACCAGGTCAAAATCCAGTTTTTTATCAACTCTTTTCAAAACCGGCACTGGCTGGTAATCAAAAGCAATCAGTAACGGCTTATTTAAAAAGTCGTATTCCGCAATTGCTTTTTCAATACTTTTCAAACGCAGCAATTCGCTTTGGTTTACTTTAACGCTGTTGTAATAACACATACTTATTTCGTTTGGGTGGTTAAATATTGGTCGATTAAAAGACCGGTTTCCAGCGCCAGCTGTTGCCTTCCCTCCGGCACTGAAGTCCAGAATTTTTCTTTGTCAAAATTTGTGGCACTGCAGATGATTAGGGGTGGGGTATTATCCGGAAATTGAATCCGGTACAACACCTGTTTTTCTATATTGATGGATATTACTTTTAAAAAATTTCCCCGATATATTATTTCAAAAGGCTCGTCGGTATTGCTCATGCAGGTATTTGAAAGTTGAATTTAATCTTTAATGAATGCGATCCCGGAGCTGTTGCTTTTAATTTGAAACGCGGATGTTTTCCGAATCTGCCTGCCAGGTTCATTTCATAGTAGTTCGTTTTTTCTTTTACCCGGCCGTGTTTTTTTTATAAGTCTGAGGGGTAACGCCGGTAATTTTTTTAAACAGTTTATTAAAGTTGGAAACTGTTTTATAACCACACTCATAGGCTATGGCAGAGATGCTCCGATCCGTTTCCATCAGGTATTTGCAGGCATTGGAAATCCGAACTTCACTCAGGTATTCTACAAAATGTTTTTTGGTTCTGGCTTTAAATAAACGGCAAAAAGAGGGAGGCGTAAGATTGGCAATTTTGGAAATATGCTCCAGTGAGATATCCTCCATATAATGCTCCTTCACATATTTGTAAACCACCGACAGCCGGTCGGTTTTCGATTTGTCGTCCACCGGCGTATAGGCCTCATTGTTAATAAACGTAATGTCTTTGCTGTTGCACAAAATGGAGAGAATTTCAAACAGGCCAACAATGATATCAAAATCTTTCTTCTTTGACAGGGTGCTTAATTTCTGCGCAATAAGGATATTTGTTTTCCCGGTAATGCTGAGGCCCCGTATGGCCTGGGTAAACAACGTATTGATTTTATTGGTTTCTTTTAACTCATAAAAAAGCGGGGCAAAAATATCCTTGTTAAAATACACCACCGTTGATTTTGCCTTTAGCCTGGTAATTCCCCGGTAATACATTTCATCACTTAACCAAACATGCGGCACATTGGAACCAAGAAACACCATATCGCCGGGCTCAAAGTATTCAACAGAATTACCGATGATTCTTTTGCCAAAGCTTTCCTTTACATACACCAGCTCAATCTCGGGGTGGTAATGAAAAGGAGATTGAAAAAAAGGCTCCTCCCGTTTTACTACAGAAATATGGCTGTTGATCCGTGGTGATATTTCTGTTTTTTCAATTTTCATTTACTGCTTAATTTCTGCAAAGTTAAATATCAATCAAATCTGGATAATAACCAGCTAATTTAATTTGGAGGCAGGCGGTAATTTTCCATCTTTAATAAATTTGCTTTATTGTTAAGAATCTGATTGAATTTTTAATTTATGCCACGAATGCACGTATGATCACGAAGTGTTCTATAAAAAAAAGTTCTTTTGGAATCAGTGAGTGTAATTAGTGGTAATAAAAATTATACCTGGCAAATTGTGAAAATTATTTTTAAAAAGCTTCTTAGATCGCTATGTGAGATGATCTGACATCAAAACAGCGGCTATATTTTAAAACTAAACCACCTGTAAAATTAACGAAATGGCGATTGCTCCTGTATTGAACCAAAAAACAAATGCGAAAACGGGAACTCCAAAAGGATGGCTCTTCCCGTTTATTCTGGTTACCAGTCTGTTTTTCTTTTGGGGATTTGTACACAACCTCGATCCG
>JBBQQP010000176.1:0-7161 GCA_038215675.1 Chitinophagales bacterium
GGTGGTGATTGCGGTATTCTTTCAAGCGCCATGGTAAATGAATAATTAACTTAACAGCCGTCCAAAAAAAGAGGCACACAACAATTCTAATTTTTTAATTTGAAGGATATGAGCGGGAAAAATGCGAATGGGGTACTGGCAAAATGAAAAAAACGATTGCTCCGCGGGGCTAGGGCTGAAGCCCGATTTTAATAAAGAGTTAATAAAGTTTTTGCTCCATGGCTTCGTTTTGCCGATAGCATGTTCCATAAAAGTAGCTGGCTGCGTAAAACCCATTCCTTCCTTTCCAAGAATATTGATGTTTATGTCTGCAGAAAAAGTAACCGCGGCGTTTAAGAGATCCTGGTCGCCTCTTATACTAACGAAAGGATCGTACGTAAAGTAAGTAATTTCTCCGCCTGTTTTTCGATAATTGTCTGTGAAATCAATCCATCTGTCAACAAGCTTCAACCCACTTTTGTCTAAACCTAAAAATCCGCTGTTGAAGTAATAAGGAGTATTGTTTATATGATGCTCATCGGGCTGCGCTAAATTTCTCCAGTCTCTTCTCCAGGGATGGGTACTATGCACAAAATGAAAATTACTGTCAAGGCATAAGCAAACTCCTTTATCCAGCCATTCAGAATAATTTCTCCATGGGGCTTTAATAACTATATCAACATCAAAATAAAAAACTTTTTTGGCAGCCGGATAATTTGCAAAAGTCTGCTTTATAAAGTAGGGTTTGTAATACCCGAGGTGCATATCGGTAACGACTTTGTTGAACTGTATAATTATATTTTCTGAGAGATAAAATGCATCTTTTTCTTTAGGTTTTAATTGGCTTACCCATTCCGGAATAGAATCTCGATAAGCGACATTTATCAAACCTTTAAAATCAGCAACCACCAATGAATTAGCCAGTGCTGCAAACCCGAGATGGTAATCACGATCAAATAAACACACAATAATTTCGTCATAGAAATCTTCCTTGTACATGCGATATTAATATTTTAGAATATGCCGGATAGATTAGATAAATTGAAAATTGGGCTAGAATAGAATATTTGCCATCGGAAGAAATAAGCATAATGGGATTTAGGGCTATAAAAGGATATTTGAAAATCAGCACAACTGCCATAACGTGGCTAAATTAAGCTTAAAAATTTATTTATCTGAATTAAACAGCAAACTATTGGCAAACTTTTTCTTAAATGAATTACCAACTTTTAAAAAAGTGTTTAAAATACCAATATTGTTGTACAAATGATGCAAGTCATCCACATATCTGTATTTATTTGCAGAAAAATGATACCCCTTAAAAATTAAGTTTCCCCTTGCCGTTATAATATTTTTTATCGCTCTCAGGCAAATATAGCGGTAATCATTTTTCTTGTTATGTACATCTTCTTTGTCAACTCTATAAATATGTAACAGTGCATAAGAAACCCCAAACCCTAGAAATAATCTTTTATAATATTGGATAGTTGTTCGGTTTTTTGGAATAAAATGGTCAAACTTTAAACGCTTCGAATAAAAGATTTTATATCCAATTTTTCGCAACGCAAGGCAAAGCTCGTGGTCGCCACTACTGACCAGGCTAGTGCCAATTCGATCTGTTAAAACAAACTCAAACTTAAATTCTTCCAGCAATTTTTTAAAGGCCTTTTTATTCAGGATCATTCCTGCCCCATACAAAACACCCCGTTCATTTGTGATGTCCCCGTCAATTTTCGACTGCTCGCCCACCGCTAAAGCGTGATATTGATTGACCCAAAAATACGGTGGTTCCTTGCCCTCAAAAACAGGACTTCCTGTGCCACCCAGTGCACCGATAGCCGGATTTGATTGCATGATCTGAAGGGCAATGCTTAAATAATTGCTATCAAGCCAATTGTCATCATCGCAAAATAATACACAATCAAAACCCGATGCCGCAATGCCTTTTTTACGGGCTGGTGACAAGCCGGGAGTAGATTCTGTCACAATTTTAAAAGCAGGTTTTGGCATGGCCAAAGAATCCCAAACCTCTAATGCTTTTTGAGCGGTGGCATCAGTCGATCCATTGTCCACCAAAATGATTTCACAGTTTAAGAATGAAATGTTTTCCTGCCGGGCAAGCCGTTGCAACGTAGGTGTAATCCTTGTTGCACTATTGAAGCAACATATTATTACGCTAATTCCTGTGGGCATTATATTTGGTTGACAATTAATTTAAAAACTAAATGTTACTGAATGTTTAAATGGTCTGTTCCTCATCTATTTCGATCGTTCTAACTTCAACGTTCGAAGTACCTGGATTGTCCATTTCCAATAATACAACCTGGTAGCCTGTTGTTTTTAACGAGCCCCTGCTTTCTCAGGAAGTTTTTCGTTGGCCAATCGCTTCATATAGATAATGATGCAGACTTTTGTATTGTAGAAAGTAGCAATTTATCATGGATACAAACCGGCATATCTGTAAATACAGCCTAAAACGATTCTTGAGTACTATGGAGGAAATTTTCTACTATTTGAGTTTCTCCCCATCCCTGTGTTGGTAAGCCAACAATATTTTCAACAGACATGCGTGTCTCCTTAATTATAGGTTTCCCAGGTAATAGCTTTTTATCTGATACAGTGCTAGCTCTCCAATTTATTGTACAAATTTAGCGCATTCCGAAGTGAGTAATAATACTTTTGTGCATTTGATTGTGCGTTGTTTAAATCCCCGGAGATAGCGATCCGTATAAAGCTTTATAACACCCACGGAACCCCCTGAATGAGTCTTGCAATAATTTTCAAAGCTGCAACTAAGGCAGGCTTTTGGAAAGTTTTCGCAAACATTAAAGTGGTATCAAACAAAGTAAATGAAAAATTGTAAAAGGTAATATCAAGGTGTTGGAGATTGAGATAGGTGATCAGATTTCATCCATACTTTGGGCATTTCATTCACCCGATACTCCCTATAAATCAGTGGCGTAACGCAGCGGGAAACCTACTTACTGTGGGTGGTAATATCGCATAAAAGAGCATATCGATCATGAGTGTGCGAAAAAGCTTAACTTCCAAAATGGGTATTAGAAATGCTGCCACTAATTTGAATCATATCATCCAAAAAATGGTAGAAAAATTAGGGAAAGATTATAAATAAATAGAAAATGAAAAATTACCGCAAGAGGATTCAATGGATGTTTTTTTGTACTGTACTCATTTGCAGTTGCAGCCAGGCTCCGCATATTGTGAATGATGCGGAAAAGAATGGCCCCTCAAATCCGAAAAATGAAAATAGTATCAATTTTCTGTTGCTGGGCGACTGGGGCAGAGGCGGTTCCTATTTTCAAAAAAGTGTTGCCAATCAAATGCGGGCAGAAGGAATGAAAAAGCCAATTGATTTTGTCCTCAGCATGGGCGATAATTTCTATCCTTCCGGCGTTAACAGCACTTACGATGCAGGCTGGCGTGAATCTTTTGAAGATGTGTATTATTTTAAAAGTTTAAATGTTCCCTGGTATACTGTTTTTGGAAATCACGATTATGAGGGCAGCATCAAGGCAGAATTGGAGTATGGTAAAGTCAATAAACGTTGGGCAACTAACGAACGGTATTATAGTTTCGAAAAAGCGATTCCGGGCTCTGCCCAAAAAGTGCTGTTTGTATTCATCGATACCAATCCTTTTGACCCTACCTTAGATCTGAGTAACCATAGCGATCTGGGAATTCAGGATACAGTAGCACAAATGAAGTGGTTGCAGCGGGTTTTATCTTCCAGTACAGCCAACTGGAAAATTATGATCGGTCATCATCCGCTGTTTACAACCGGCGCCAGAAAATCACAGTTTCCATATGTTCGAAATAGCCTCCTGCCACTCATAACAAAATATCATGTGAATGCTTATTTTTCAGGACACGAGCACGACCTGGAATACCAAAAGCCGGACGGCCCTACGCACTATTTTGTAAATGGTGCAGGCAGTGCAGTAAGGCCAATCAAATCCAATGAAAGCTACACACGGTTTGCTGCTTCAGATCATGGTTTTATGTCGGTGCAGCTAAAGCAGGATACCATGTATTTACAAATTATCAATTACAAGGGGTTACAGCTTTTTGAAACAGCAATTACCCCATAGGTACAACTTGTAGCATGGTTTATACCCCAGTTGACAGTTTTTTTTTACCTGGATAAGTATTTTAAAATAATAAACGTATGAGTGATTTTTGGAACGAGCGGTACAGTAATACAGAATACGTTTACGGAGAAAACCCGAACGTGTTTTTTGCAGAACAACTGGCTGGGTTAACGGCTGGCAGCATTGTTTTACCCTGCGAAGGCGAAGGAAGAAATGCCGTATTTGCGGCTACTCTTGGGTGGCAGGTAAATGCATTCGACAGCAGTGAGACCGGTAAGGTAAAAGCACTGCAATTAGCGCAAAAAAAATCAGTTGTAATTACCTATAAAGTAGAAGATGCTGTTACTGCAACTTATCCGGAAAATAGTCTGGATGTGGTGGCATTTATTTTTGCCCACTTTCCCTCTGACATTCGAAAACAGGTTCATCAAAAGGCGATTGGCTGGTTAAAGCCGGGTGGCGTTATAATCCTTGAGGCTTTTAATCCCAAACAGTTGAATAACCAGGCGGGAGGACCAAAAGATTTATCGATGCTTTATACCGAAGAAATTTTAAAAGACGATTTCGGATTGCTGAAATTGGAGATACTGCAAAGCCTGCAAACAGAATTGAATGAGGGCAAATTTCATCAGGGGGTGGCTGATCTCATACGATTTGTCGGTGTTAAAATATAGGCCCCTCATTTTCTTACTCCGGAATATTGTGCTCCCTTAGTTTGACGTTCGATCGAGGAAACTCAACCGCTTTTTCAATCGTTGACCGGGCATTATTTTTTTTCCAAATTTTAGTTGAACGATACCAGTTTGTAACAAGTAATTATTGGGCGATGATGCCCCCTGCACCGGTAGTCTATTGCCCGTCCAGGTGGCGCTGATATGCCAGTTGCTGCTATTGTAACCTCCCGAAAACCGGTAAGTGGATATCGGAACCGTGTACACATTTTTGACAATATGAGCCCGGTTGGTTTCGGCTGAAAAGCCAAGATTGAGGTTTAGCGAAAGCGAGCCTGTAACGAAATAATGCTGCTGCAAAACAAGCGTGTAGGCATACCCAAAGCCGGGACCGAAACTAAAAAAACGAACGTTGGTGATACCCGCTTGCGGATAGCTGCTTCCAAAAGTACCGGGCACCAGGGAGCTGTCGGCTTTTATAAAACCATAATGGCCTTCACCGCCAAAAAGCATAGAGCCTGCTGATTTTTTTTGCCATTCCGTTTGCAATGTTGCTGCCCGGTAAGAAAACCTGTTTGGATTGAAAACATAGTAGACAGCCAGTCCAAAAAGATTTACACCAGCATCGGGTCGTATATAGAAGCTGGCCGGGCTGTTGGCTGCAAACCCTTTTGGACTTAAGTAATATCCTTTATAGAATTGACCATAAAAGTCGATGGACCATTTTTTTGGATAGGAATGAAACTGCAAATCCAGCATTTTTGTTTTGCCTTTTTCCTCATCATTATTTAAAAAGTCAAAACCATAAGCAAGGTTTAGCGTAATATTTCGGTAGCTGGCGCCCACGCCCATATTAAGATTTGTATTGGGACGATACTTTAAATCCTGTATCTCTTTGGGCGCCCTTAATGTAAAGGCAGTATATTTTTGTGAAAAATAAAATCGGGTAGTGATGAGCTCGGGATTGGTTACATAATAAGTTGAATCAGGCGGATTATTTTTCACAACCTGCGCCAGCATGGCTTTTCCGGGTAAGATGACTTGTAGGAAGATTGCCAGCAGACACCATAAAGTAAGCTTATTTTTTTTCATTTTTTTCGTTTACTCCGTATCGCAATGTTGTAATTGGAAGGGTGCTTAATTGATAGTTATGAAGCATTACATCCGGTAAAACATAAAGCCCTCATCGGCTATTTAATATTTACGATGGTTCCGTTCTTTTAGATGCATTGAACTATTTTTAGCAACAATCATTTTCTTAAATATTTATTTGAAAGTAAGTCTTTATGCACGTATTTTGACAGAATTGCTTTGCTGTAGTTTTATTTTAAATCGTCGGTTTACAAATGACAACGGGCATCAACTTTAAAGCAACGTGCTGCTCCTTTCTACAGTTTGTAGAAAAGCCAGGCACCCCATAGCGACCATTTAAAATTAAGTTTTGGTAACATAAGTTACCAATAAGGAGTTTTTTACTTTTTACTTTTACTTATTCACAATCATTTAGGCCAGGCATAAAGCAAACATTTATAATATTATAAATCGTTTGCCCGATCTGTATTAATCTGGCAACAGCCATTTTTGGGAATCAACTTTTTAAACACTTAAAACATTTTTTATGAAAAAGAACATGGGATCAGCCGACAGAATTATCAGAACATTGATTGCAGTTGTAGTAGCCATTTTGTATTTCACCAATACCATCACTGGCACGGTGGGTATTGTATTACTGGCACTGGCGGTTGTATTTGTTTTAACCAGCATGGTTAGTTTTTGTCCACTGTATAAGTTGGTTGGTATAAACACCTGTCCTGCAAAAAAGGCATAGGTTTGATATTGAAAAAATGGCCAACGCTTTGTGAATGGTGAATTGTGAAGGGTGAATTTTGAGTGAGACAGCAATGCACACTTAACCCTAGCACCTCGTTCGAATCGCCTGAAATTAGCCAATTGGGTTTTCTTTTATTAAAATTTCGCTACGGCTAAACTTTTTTTTATCATTCCGTTTATGGGATAAGCGTTGTTTTAAAAGACTGGCAGTATTGTAACAAAAGTTGTCCTGCATTTTGGAACGATGTTTACCTTTGAGAGCTGATGGGTGAAAACCAGTGTTCAAAATAGCCACACATTTTACCTGTCTTCTTATAAATCATCCATATGAGTTTTAAAAATCTTTTCACTGGCCTCCTTTTTTCAGTCGTGCTTTTATCAGCCTGCAACAACACAACGGCTACCACCAATTTATCTGTTGAAGCATTTGAAAAAGGTATTGCCCAAAGCAGTGCGCAGGTGTTGGATGTGCGAACACCCGGCGAGTACGAATCAGGCCATCTCAAAAATGCATTGCTAGCTGATTGGACCAACCAGGATGAATTTAAAACACGGGTGGCCGCATTGGATAA
>JBBQQP010000177.1:0-7126 GCA_038215675.1 Chitinophagales bacterium
GCTCCCCTTGACCCCGGATCACCTGCTTTTACTTCACCATAATTTAAGGCGAGGCTGATTTCATTTAACACTTTTACCAATGAATCATTACCAGGAGTTGGCGGCATGGAAGGAATACCATCTTTGAAACGAATGCTTGCCTTGGTGCCGGGAAGATTTTGACTAACAATTTGCCGCATTGTTTCCCTTGCCTTATCCTTTTGTACCTCAGAAAGAAAACGAAGATCACCAATGGCGATTGTTTTGGGAGAAATGATATTTGTTTTGCCGGATGTATTGCCTTTTTGTGCGGCTGAATTATAATTGACCTCTGAGCCGCCGATGACCAAACCCGGATTAAAAGTAAGGTACTGTTCCTTGCCTAACTGTATCCTAAACTCATTGATGATACGTGCCGTTTCATAAATTGCACCATAGCCTGCCTTTCCAAAAACGCCGGCAGAATGCGCCTGGTTGCCCTCAACTTCTAAACTCCACTCGCTGGCTCCCCTGCGGGCGGTGGCTACAATACTCAATCCTGCTGCACCTTCGTATGCCAATGCAATATCATGCTGTTTAGCCCTTTCAATAAAATCCCCCCTACTGACCACGGTTGGTTTTCCCGCATTTTCCTCATCACCTGTAAAATACACAGTAATGTTGGCATCTTTAAGCAGGCCTTGTTTGTTGAGGGCTTTCAAAGCTGCAATAACCAAAACATCTCCGCCCTTCATATCGTTTACACCCTGCCCTGTAGCAGTACTATCTGTAAGCATTGTAAAAGGATTGGCCGGCATATCAGGCTCAAACACAGTATCCAGATGCCCAATCAAAAAAAGCTTTTTCCCTTTCTTACCCTTTCGGTATGCCACCAAATGCCCGGCCCTCTTTAAGGAGTCAGGCATCGGTATCCAAGTTACAGTAAACCCAAGTGCAGTAAGTTCTTTCCCGTACAATGCGCCAACTTGTTTCACCCCGTCCAGATTAAATGTTCCACTGTTGATATTGACCGATTCTTTCAACAACTCAATTGTTTCGGACATAGCAACGTCTATATTTTTAACCACTCGCACTTCGGTTTTAGAAAGCGATTGTGCACCACAAACAGAAGCGGTCAATAAAAGAAATACAAACCAAAGCTCATTTTTAATCATGTTGTTTTTTTTGATCACAGCAAGGTAATTATTAGTGGTCTTACGAGGGCTGGTTTCTTTCGGGATGATTAATCAGGTGAATGGTAGATTGTGAAATTGCTGGATGTTAATTGCTGAAAATAAATTTTCTTTTGCTCAACCTCCTCATGGATATATAATAAACAAGAGGATTGACCTAACACCAGTGGTGGAGAACTTCGCCTTTGCCGTTGAACACGCACCAACGAAACCACTGATAAACGGCTTTTAAAAGGCGATGGCAATTTTAATTATTTAAAAAAAACAGCGTACAAATTGCACGCTGTTTTATTCATTCGACCTTTATTTCAACAAGATTATTCTGCCGCTTTAATCAGTTTATCGTAGGAAGCCACTTTTGCATCATCTTTTTTTACCTCGTAAATGTTTTTCAAAACTACCAGCGACTGTTTGTAATTTATTTTATCTGAACTTTTTGGCTTGGCTATGCCGGGGTATAAGGATAATACCGATTCCGCATAGGGAATTGCCTGGTTCATAGCTGCATCAGACAGGGCCTGAATTTCTTTCTTCTTCTTCAGATCATCAGGCTTTACACCTTTTATTTTTCTGGCTTCTTCAGAAATGTCAATTGAATTATTATAAAGGAAGTTTGATAATAAAAAATTTGCCTCACTGGTATTTTTAAGGGCAATGGCCTGTTTTAAAATTTCAGGTAATTTGGCCTTGTATGCACTGGTATTCATGTCCTTTGTTTCATCTGCATAAATATAGCGATACAGTTCAACTCCATAATTATAAGGCAATGTATAATTACCAGGATTTTTTAGCATTAGTTCTTCATACTTTGTAAAAATTTCTGGTTTTCCTACTCCATCAGTAGCTTCTTCAATTTCAATGGCAGTCCAAAATTCATTGTTGGCAGGAAACAACTTTTTGCCCTTTGCAATAATTTCAGCAAAACCTGCTTTATCCTTGCTTGTTTTGTATCGGTCAGCTAACATCTGGTATGCATCAATGTATTGAGGATCTGCTATTTCGGCATCAGTAATTTTTTTATAAAATATAGTTGACTCCTCTATTTTCTTGGCTTCATTTGCTGCAATGGCTGTATACAAAGTCAACATGGTATCCAATGCAGAAAATTTGAATCCATTATTACCTATAAGATTATTGGTTTGAATATAATCATGTACTTCCAATGCTTTTCTAAAATCTTCAAACGCAGTTGCCGGATCCTTTGCTACATAGGATTTCACCCCCAATTCAGAATAATATCCAACATACAAATCGTACAAAGGAGAATTGTTTTGTTCAGTCAATAATTCTGCCTTCGGATCCATCTCCCGGTATTTTTTCAATGCTTCAAATGCAGTTGCCTTCATAGCCGAACTTTCAGCTAAACTTTTAGTGGAATCTTTGGAAAGTTGATTGTAGATATAGCCTTTATAGTACCATCCTTCGGCTTTGGCTGCATTCTTTGGAACAGCCATGTATTTTTCCAATGCATCTTTTGCTTTTTGTGTTTGCCCAAGCAGCGTAAAATTTCTGACATCTTTAATATCCTGCGCAAAGGTGGTAGTCATACAAAGGCTAAACGCCGTCAATAAGAAGAATTTATTCATTTGTTTAATTTTTAGACCCTAAAGGTATTTGATTGTTATTAATTCAAATTAAATGCAGCCTGAAATTTCATAAATCATGCCACAAAAAACAAATATCTGCCAACATTGGCATAAAAAAATAACACGGGGTTATCCCTTGCTCTTTTCTTGCATTACATTTGCCCAAAACAGATCTTAATTTTTTTATATTGATTTCACAAAATACCATACAACAGATTTTAAGCAAGATCGATATTATTGAGATTGTTGGCTCATTTATAAAACTAAAAAAAAGAGGCACCAACTATCTTGGCTTATGTCCTTTTCACAACGAAAAGTCGCCTTCCTTTACCGTGTCGCCTGCTAAGGAAATATATAAGTGTTTTGGTTGTGGACGAAGTGGCAATAGCATTGGCTTTATAATGGAGCTTGAAAAATACAGTTATGTAGAAGCCCTGCGATGGCTGGCTCAAAAATACAATGTAGAAATTGAGGAAACAGAAACTACTCCTCAGCAAAAACTTCAACAACAAAGCGCCGATAGTTTATATATCATCAACAGTTTTGGTCAAAAATTTTTCAGCGATTATTTATTCAATACGGAAGAAGGCCGGGATATCGGTTTAAGCTATTTAAAAGAAAGAGGCTTTAGAGAGGAGATCATAAAAAAATTTCAGATTGGGTTTAACCCTGAAGCCAGAGATAGCTTTGCCAAAGCTGCCGTCAATGCGCAATACAATGTTGAGCTACTGCAAAAAAGCGGGCTGGTAGCCATTCGTGACGAAAAGCCGGTGGATAATTACCGCGGAAGAATCATTTTTCCCATACACAACCAAAGTGGCAAGGTGTTGGGATTTGGCGCCCGTATTTTAAAAACAAATGACAGGGCACCTAAATACATCAATACACCCGAAAATGAGATTTATGTAAAAAGCAAAATACTATACGGCAGCTATTTTGCAAGGATGGCCATTGATAAAGCAGACGAATGTTTACTGGTAGAAGGCTATACCGATGTAGTATCGCTGCACCAGGCTGGTATTGAAAATGTGGTGGCCAGTGGTGGTACTTCACTTACACCGGATCAGTTGAGATTAGTGAAGAAATATACCAACAACCTCACCATTATTTACGATGGAGACAATGCAGGAATAAAAGCAGCTTTAAGAGGGCTTGACCTTGCGTTGGAGGAAAGTCTGAATGTGAAGCTGGTACTGATTCCGGATAAGGAAGATCCGGATAGCTATGTAAACAAAGTAGGCCCCGCTGCATTTACAGCGTTTGTTGCCAATAACAAGAAAGATTTCATCCTGTTTCAATTGGGTGTGATGCTTATGGATGCCGGGAACGACAGCACTAAAAAATCGGCTGTTGTAAACCAGGTAGCTGAAACGATTTCGAAAATTAATAAAGCTGAGGATTTTACCAAACAACAAGATTATATTCAGCAGTGCGCCGAGGTATTGAAGATTGAAGAAGCCGGTTTGCATGCATTGGTAAACAAGTTTATTCGCGACAAAATAAACAAAGAAGAAACGCGGAATGGCCGGGAAAATGCCAATAACAGGGAAGAAGAAAAGAGGCCGGCTGCTGATGTGGAAGATGACGCCGCCGCATTGCTGAATAAAGATGAGCCACATGAAATAGCAATGGTAAGAAGCCTGATTGAATTTGGATTAAAAACATGGGACGAACAGCAACGGGTAGCCGATCATATATTTTCAGAAATTGAGGTCAATCAACTGGAAGATCTGATTGACAATAAGGACCTGATTGCCCTGTTGAAAATATACAAGGTATTTTATGATGAGGGGCTGGAACCAAATTCAAAGACGTTTTTGTATCACGAGGATAATACGATGCGTAATTTATCGATGAAGGTGATGGATTACAATTATGAAATCAGTCACAACTGGAAAGAAGTATATGAAGGTAAAATTGCAACCCGTGAAGAACTTTACAAAGAAGAAGTGTTCAGCACGGTCAATTACCTGAAATTAAGAAAAATAAAACGGCTGATAGACCAAAACCAACGTGAACTGGAAAAGGCAACAGATTCAGAAGAACAAATGGTATTACTACAAATACACCAGCATTTGAAAAAAGTAGAGATAGATCTTACGAGTCAACTGGGAACCGTGATATTCAGGTAGTCAGCAAAAAAACGCATTTGATTCCATAAAGTAACTACCACAACTTCCACCATTGTTTCCCTTTGGCATCCTTATAATCTATTAAATGAACGATGGCTGCCTTGAAATTGTAACTCGGAACTGGTTCGTTAAAATAATTGATGGCATCTGTTACGTAAAAATAAAGCAAGTCATCATCTCCGTTATAGGCTCTTTTTAACACCCGGTGACCGGGCATCAATTTTTTCCCACTTTCTGATTCAATTGCAAAATTAATAAACCAATTTTCATCATCCTCTTCAAAACAAAGCTTTGCGTTTTCTGTATGCCGCAATATCACCTGTCCAATATACCCGGTAATGCCAGTCATGATCAAGCCCTGGTATTGTGCAAAAACACTGGCACCATTAATAAAAATACCGTTGATAAATTCACGTTCAAACAGGGCATCCAGATGCTGTATGCTTTCCGGAGAATAGTCAAGGTCCACCTCCTGGTCGGCAAAAAATTGCAGCACAAAATTAGTGGCACTTTGTAATTCTAGTACGTTTGCTTCCATAAAATTAGACGGGATAAAAAAATTCACTTTAATTTTTTTCTGATGATACAATTGTTTCTTAAAAATAGCTGAAAGTAATTAAATTATAAAAAAAATACTGCTACTTAAATCGACAACATTCCGTTTGAGAACGCATTCAATCGCATCACTCTTAATGTGCAAATTCTATCTGGTAAATGTTGGGCCAAAGTTTTCCCGTTACATAAATCTTACCGGTTGCTGCATCGTAAGCAATTCCGTTCAACACATCCGCTTCGGGGTTTTTATTTTTTGCCTCAAATTCCAACGATGTAAAATCCAACCGGCCTACCACCTTTCCGTTGGAAGGGTCGATTTTAACGATTATGCCAGTCAAAAATATATTGGCATAAATGAAACCCTTTATATATTCCAGTTCGTTCAATTGCTCTAATGGCACTCCGTTTTCAGTAACAGCCAAGGTTTGAACAGGCTTTAAAGAGGCCGTATCCAGGAAGGTAAGTTTAGC
This sequence comes from Chitinophagales bacterium, assembly GCA_038215675.1. Lineage (GTDB taxonomy): Bacteria > Bacteroidota > Bacteroidia > Chitinophagales > Chitinophagaceae > Ferruginibacter. The sequence goes on from JBBQQP010000177.1 coordinate 5,895, forward strand.
GGTTCCATCACTCATGATAATTTCTTTTCCATTGGTAGTTAGGCTCCACCCCTGCTTATTGGCGTAATTAAACTGGCCGATTCTTTTAAACGATTTCAAATCGTAAATAAAACCTACCTGGCTGGTGTATGTAAGCTGGTATAATTTGTTGTTCAGGATTACGATGCCTTCTCCAAAATATTTCTTCCGGTCAATCTCCACCTTTACATCCATTTTGCCGGTGCTGAGATCAATGATGCCAATCAATGATTTTGTATTAGGAAGTTCATCGGGCGATCCGGTGCTTTCAAATAATTCACCCTCATGCACCAGCAGCCCTTCTGTGTAAAGGTTTGTATCGTGAGGAAAAAATTTCGTAACGGCATAGTTAATCACCGGTATCGCTGTGGAAGCGTCCTTCGCCTGGTTTTCCGAAGTTGAAGAATTATTACAGCCTGTGCAAAAAGCCAGCGGCATTATAAAAACAAAAAATATTTTCATTGATGATTGATTATTTGGTTTCATCCCGCACAAGTTAATTTTTAAATCTAAACTGCAGGCTTCAGTGATGGTAAAATTATTTAAAAAAGAAATGAGAATCACATTCACTGAATCGTAAAACGTACTTTAAAATGCTAAATTTATAAGTTGCTCCGTATTTTCATCCCCTTTTGGGAGAGCCTTACCTGGCCACATTCTGTCAGTATTATTTTAGATCACACCAAAGTAGCAAGTATGAAATAAAAAGAAAAATGAAAAAACCAACGACCGGATCAATTTACCAAACAGGGCTCGCTTTTAGAGAAAAGTGCAATTGATTGCTGCGCTTTTTATCTCTAGGTTATTAAGCGTTTTAGGCAGCTTTCTTTTGCGTGGAAGGGATGATATGAACAAGAGATTTGCTTAAAAAGAAGGTAGTCGGCATTGGTTCATTTGTGCTATATTTATCGCTCCAAATAATGCATTAAAATAACTTCATGTTAAGCAACAACGATATATTAAAGAAACTGCGGGTAGCGCTTTCGCTGCGCAATGACGACATCATCGAAATATTAAAACTGGTAAATTTTGATATTACAAGGGGGTCACTTGGCGATCTTTTTAGAAATGAAGATCATCCGGGATATGTGGAAGCCGGAGACCAGATTCTGCGTAATTTTTTAAATGGTCTGATCATTTACAAACGGGGTAAGTTGCCCGAACCAAAAGCCAACTTAAAAGACGAAGATGAACCCGGGCCTAAAAAGTCTACG
>JBBQQP010000178.1:0-7089 GCA_038215675.1 Chitinophagales bacterium
CTACTTCAATCATCCGGATAAACAGTGTACCTGCCCGCCGGGAGCCGTACAAAAATACCTGAACAAAATTTCGGGCCCATTGCTGGATCGCATCGACCTTCACGTGGAAGTAACGCCGGTTGCTTTTAGTGAATTATCTTCTACTCGTGAATATGAAAAAAGTGACAAAATAAGAGAGCGGGTGATTAAAGCAAGAGATATACAAGAGGAACGATACAAGGAACATGAAGGGGTGTATGCCAATGCACAGATGAGCAGCAAAATGCTGAAAGAGATTTGCGTGATCAATACTGCCAGTCAGAACTTGCTGAAGATTGCAATGGAAAAATTAAATTTATCTGCACGTGCCTATGACAGAATTTTAAAAGTTAGCAGAACAATTGCCGACCTTGCAGCCAGTGCAGACATAAAACCCGAACACCTTGCAGAAGCTATCCAATACAGAAGTTTAGACAGAGAGGGTTGGGGCGGCTGATTGGGTAGATTGATTCATATTAACTGAAAATTCTCCAGTAATTTTGACACTTCTTATCCTTCTTTTTAAGAGGCTGTTAACTGATAAACACGTCGTTGTATTTTAGATGTAGTTTGACCTTGAACAGCAATGAGACATAGCTGTATGGCCTTTCTCCACAACTTACCGTATTACAAATTATTCAAAATATTAGGGCTGAATAATTATCAATATCTTTATATTTTAATGATAAAATTCGTTTGCAAAAAACTATGCAGGATAAAAAAAAACTTCGAATTTATTTTACCGATTTTTGGAGGAAGTTCGATATAAACGATAATTTTTTTTATTCGTTGTTGTCCAGCCGGTTCGATGTTATCATAGATCCGATAAATCCCCAACTGCTTATCTACAGTTATACCGGTTATGAATTTTTAAAATACAAATCATCGGTAAGGTTATTTTTCACCGGTGAAAACAAGCGGCCAAATTTTACGGAAGCTGACTTTTCTTTAAGTTTTGATTTTTCAGATTATGGCAATAAAAATCTTCGCCTACCTCTCTATGTCTTATATGGAGAAGAAGAATTATTGTTGAAACGTAAGATTGTGGAAGAGATCGTTTTGGGAAAACCCCACTTTTGTAATATGGTTGTCTCCAACTCCGGGGCAAAGCATCGTATTGAATTTTTTAAGATACTGAACAACCTAAAAAAGGTAGATTCTGGTGGCAGTGTATTGAATAATATTGGACATAAGGTGAAAGATAAATTGGAATTTATTCAACAATACCGTTTTACTATGGCATTTGAGAACAGCAGTTATCCGGGCTATACAACCGAAAAAATTTTTGAACCAATGAAAGTAAATTCCATACCTATTTATTGGGGCAATAAAGACATAGGTAAGGAATTTAATGCGAAGAGCTTTATTAATGTTCATGATTTTAGTTCGTTGCAAGAGGCTGCGGAATATGTTGTATCGATAGATGACGATAAGGATAAATATAAGAATATGCTGAAGGAACCCTGGTTTGTCAATAATCAATTAAATGAATATTTTGATCATACCCGCATACTGGATTTTATAGAAACTACAGTATTACAGGTGCACCCTTTTTCGGCTGCCAGGCTAAAAGAAAGAAATAAGAATGCCACCAAAGGGCTGCTACTCAAATTAGGTTATCTGTTCCTAAAGGGCCATCCATATTATGCAACAGAATAAAAATTTGAAGAGAATCGAAATGAGATACACTTCCTGCACTCATAGAAATATTGTAGGCCCGCACATTTCATTTCAATCATTTTACACCATGAGAAAAGAATATGTGACTCGCTTAGGTAGTACAAAAAAAGCTCTAAAAGTCCTGATTACATTCGTCCGCATTTGCTGTTATAGTACCTTGAAAAAACCATTAAAGATTTTTTAAGGACATTTGCTGGTCTTTTGATTACATTTCAAACAATTCGAATTGTTATGCATGACTTCACAACATTAAATAATTTTTTTGATCATATTTACGTAATAACCCTGCACAGGGCCAGCGAAAGACAGGATGAAATAAAGAGAAACCTGGCCGGCTTAAATTATGATTTTTTTTGGGGTGCAGATAAACAGGAGCATTCCATTGTAGATATGGAAAGGGGTGGGATATATAGTGAAGCCCTTGCCAAAAAAAATCATCGCTATTATAAAGCGTTTAATTGTGGACAGATATGTTGCGCATGGAGCCATAGAAAAGTATATGAAGATGTATTAAGTAAGGGTTATCAAAAAGTGCTGATACTGGAAGATGATGTAACTGCAGTCAGCGATATTGGAACAATGTTCTCTTTGATTATAAAAGAACTACCATCAAACTGGGAATTAATTTACTTCGATTACAATAAAAATGAGTCCGGTTACAAGCTTAAGCAATACTGGTACCATGTACAAAAATTTATGGGTAAATTAAACTGGAGCCATACTACTATTCAAAATCTTTACCCAAAAAAGGTAGGTATTCATGTATCATCAGCAGGATTCCATGATTTTACAAGTGCTTATGCAATTACAACAAGTGTTGCCGAAAAATTATTAAACCTGCAAACTCCCATTGCATATGTTGCTGACAATTTATTGGCTACGGCATGTACCTCTAAATTAGTAAATGGATTTATTGTAAAACCCAAACTGTTTATGCAGCTATCACAAGGATTGGAAAAGAATACTCATTCCTTTGTTGACGAGTAAAAAATAGAAGTTAGTTATATTTGATAACGATGTTTAAGGTTATTGATTAAGAATTTTATTCATTAATTGTATCCCGTAGCTTTCCGTGTTTTATAATCACGCTTGAAAAAACATATTGATTTACCTTTATTGCACAATGCAAAGTTCAACTCAATTTTTTATACGGTATTATTTAAAAAAACACTTCGGTTTTTTGTTTAGTTATACTATCAGCGATACTGATATTTTCTGGAAGAATTTTTTTCGGCTCAATGCGTCAATGAATATTGAAGTGCTGGAAGAATCACCCAAAACATTGCTGTTACAATCTACTGTTGGCAATAAAAACTTTCGCTGTTATGTACGTAATGCCCCCAGCAGCGATATTTTTGTGTTCAGGCAAATATTCGAAAATAAGGAATATATGCCGTTGGTAAAACTAATAGAAGAAAATAATGATCGCAGCAAGATAAGTTTGATTGTGGATGCCGGGGCAAATGTGGGATATACTGCTATATTTTTAAACCGTTTTTTTTCTGAAGCACAGGTAATAGCTATTGAGCCTGACGGATTAAATGCTGAGCAAATTAATTTAAATTTTGCTGCCAATAATATCACTAATACTGAGGTATTGGAAGCCGGCGTGTGGTCACATGATTGTTGGTTAAAGCTTTATAAAGACAAGTCTAAAGGACAGGAATGGGGATTTTATGTAAAAGAAAGCGCCACCCCTTCAAACCTTAGGGCGATAAATATATTAAACCTGCCTCAACTCAGCAATGGCGATAAGATAGATATTCTAAAAATTGACATTGAAGGCAGTGAAGCAAAATTGTTTGAGGATAAGGAAAAAGCAAGCCAGCTACTAAGTACTACAAGATACTTAGCCATTGAAATACACGATGACATGGCTGACAGGCAATATATTCAACAGGTATTGATGGATAATAATTTTACATGGTTTGAAGAAGGGGAACTGACAATAGCTTTCAATAAAAACCTGGTAAGCCATTAAGAACTAAATGTGCTAATTTGTTAATCTGCCAGAGCCCGGGTGACTGAATAAATGGGGAAAACAAAAAACAATTTAATGCAACCGATTTCAGTAGTCATTATTGCAAAAAACGAAGCTGCAAATATTCGTGATTGTATCTTTAGTGCCTTACAGGTTAGCAATGATATAATCGTAGCAGACAGTGGTAGCGAAGACTCAACACAAGAACTTGCTATAAAAGCAGGTGCAAGGTTGTTGCAAGTGGATTGGAAAGGTTATGGGCAAACAAGAAATGAAGCTGCAAAATTTGCAATCAATGATTGGATTTTAGCGTTGGATGCAGATGAACGGCTAACGCCGGAATTGGCAACTTCTATCAATAATTTATCACTGCCTAATAATGCTACCCTTTACGGATTTAAAATAAAAAGTTTTTTAGGGCCAAAGAAAATAAATTTTGGTGAGTGGGGAAGACAGCGGATATATAGATTTTATAACAAGCAGCAGGCGGCCTGGGACTCAACTTTGGTGCATGAGAAAATAACGGGCAAAAATATTTACAGAAAAATTATCCCTGGTGATTTATTGCATTATACCATGAAGGATATGGAAGAGTTCCGTGCCAAAACAATTTTGTATGCAAACCTAAGTGCTAAAAAATATGCAGACCGCGGCAAGAAGGCGTCGCTGGTTAAACGATTTCTTTCCCCGGTTTTTAGCTTCATTCAAAACTATTTATTCCGGCTGGGCTTTTTAGATGGCAAAGAAGGACTTGTTATTGCTTACACTTCAGCAAAATATGTTTTTTTAAAATACAAATTCCTTAGTTTACTGTTGCAAAAAAAAGCTGTTGACCACTAAGCCACTTTCTAAAAGTGTCGTCTCCTCAACGGATAATTTTGTAATTGGTAAAAGAAAAAAGCCGTTTCCCGGTAAGTTTTTCAATATAATACAACAGTTTGTTTTTAAACGAAAAACGTTTTTTGGTGATGTCCAGTTTGTAATTCCAGTTCTTTGCGGCAATTCGATTCTGCCAAACTTTTGGATGTGTTCCTTTAAATAATTCAAGGCTGTCAAATTCTTCAAAATCGTGCGTCAGCGTAGCATTATTTACGTTTACCAATTCATCTCTTGAATGCCAAACCTCCTTCACATGTATATTTTTAGCATGGATTGCTTCCGGACTTCTTACCCAACCATAATGATAAATAAATGCATCCACCTGCTTTACATTCAGTTTCCGGTTGCCAACCCTGAAGCCCTGCGCATCTCTAAAGCTGCGGATGTTTTTATCATTCCTTATAATGCGCACTTCCTTTGAATACCATTTGCGGCTATCGCCCACATAATCGTAGGTGCCGTAAAAATGAAGATAATTAAACAACAAGCCTTCTACTTTCAAATCATTCTTGTACTGTTGGCAAGCCTCCAAAATAGCAGCATAGTATTGTTCATGCACGGCTTCGTCCGCTTGTATATAAAAAGCCCAATCTGCATCCGGACTTATTAAATCAAATGCTTTGTTGGTTTCTGCAGCCAACACAGTTCCATTTGTATAATTAACGGTATCCCAAACAGAGTGATGTATTTTTATTTTATCGCTTTGGATATTTTTTATCAGTTGCGCTGTTTCGTCTTTACAATCTCCAATCAGCACAATCATTTCATCTACCAGTGGCAGGATAGATACGATGGCCTCTGCCACCGGATAATCATTGAGCATTGCATTTTTGATGATGGTAAAACCAGCGATTTTCATGAAATATTATTTTACTGTCAAAGAACCGACAATTTTTTGAAAGAAGATTCTCAACTTGTTGAAAAGGGTGTCAGCCTTTAAAAATACCGGCGCTTTCTAAATCCTTAAAAGTTTGATAACCTTTCGCCCCATGTGTAATCTTGTCATTTATTGTGAACTTGTACGATATTTGCCGCTTCCCATGACTTCAATATTTTACTTCTACTAAATTTTACGAATGAAAATTTTATTTCAATATTTGAAGCCGCATAAATGGCTGGTAATTTTAACGCTTGCATTGGCTGCCATCAATATAGGTTTCTCTTTGATTGACCCCATTCTATTGGGTAAGATGGTGAACCTGGCCAATGAACACCAATCTGTTCCGGCACCGGGAAAATTTGATTGGTCACATTTTTTCTGGCAATTTGAAAGGATCGATCGAAAAGGCAGTCCTTATTTGCAAATAGGTGTTTTCTATATTTTACTCTTCTCCATTTCGGTTGCCATGATTAGCCGGATAGCAAAAAACTTCCAGGATTATTTTTTGAATGTGGTGATTCAAAAATTTGGTGCCAGCGTATTTACAGACGGTTTGCAGCATGCTATGAAGCTGCCTTATCAACAATTTGAAGACCAGCGCAGCGGCGAAACATTGTCAGTTTTAACCAAGGTAAGAGGCGATGTAGAAAAGTTCATGATCAGTTTTATCAATATCCTTTTTGGAATTCTGGTAGGCGTTGTATTTGTGTTTGTGTATGCAAGTATGTTTATCAACTGGCGGGTGCCGGTGGCTTACCTGGTAGGCATTGTGGTGCTTACCACCATCACAAATTTGTTGAGTAAGAAAGTGAAAATAATTCAAAAAACAATTGTCGGCCAAACCACTGCATTGGCTGGTTCTACCACCGAATCGTTGCGCAATATTGAACTGGTGAAAAGTTTGGGACTTACCAAACAGGAAGTAGACAGGCTCAATAAAAATACCTACAAAATATTAGGGCTTGAATTAACCAAAGTAAAACGCATCAGAAGTATCAGCTTTATACAAGGCACGCTGGTAAACACTTTGCGACAAGTAATTTTATTTATTTTAATGTGGCTGATTTTTAGGGAAGAAATGGATGCCGGCCAGCTGGTTACCATGCAGGTTTTTTCGTTTTTTATTTTTGGACCATTGCAGGAGATTGGCAATATCCTCCTCTCTTACCGGGAAGCTGAAGCATCGCTGAATAATTTTAGCAACCTCATGCAAAAAGCGCCTGAACCTGAACCGGCCAACCCTACGCCACTTGGTAACATAAGAACATTGGCGTTTCAAAATGTTACTTTCAAGCACCAAACTGCATCACATAAAGCCATTGATGATATTAGCTTTGAAGTAAACGTGGGTGAAACCATTGCCTTTGTGGGACCATCGGGCAGTGGTAAATCAACCCTTATGAAATTGCTCGTTGGGCTTTATCGTCCGCAGGAAGGCAATATATTTTACAACAAGCTGGATGAAAATACCATTCATTTTGATGACCTGCGAAAGCAGATTGGTTTTGTAACACAGGATACCAACTTGTTTAGTGGAACCATAAAAGAAAACCTGATGTTTGTAAATCCGGCTGCTACTGAAGAGCAATTGAATGATGTATTGCAAAAAGCAAGTTGCACCAATTTAATAAGCCGTGCCGAAAAAGGCCTT
>JBBQQP010000179.1:0-7069 GCA_038215675.1 Chitinophagales bacterium
CTGCAGAAATTCCCAGGTGTAGTATGGGTGGCGATGACCTACAATTCAGGCTTTGCAAGAGCCAATAATGCAGGTATTAAAATAGCCAACGGCAACTTTATTTTATTGCTCAACAGCGACACCATCATACTGGAAAATGCAATTGAGAAAACCATTTTGTTATTCGAGCAGCATCCTGAAATTTCAGCCTGCGGTGTCCAGCTATTAAACATCGACGGTTCTAGCCAAATCAGCGGAGCTAACAACGTTAAAGGAGGCCTAAACAATACATTGATTCCACTACCTTACCTCGGTAGCCTGGTGAGATATATTGGATATAAAGCAGGTGCAAAAAAACCGAGCATTCAAACAATTGAAGAGATGGTTTATGTAGATTGGATAATTGGAGCTTTTATTTTAACCAAAAGAGACGTAATTGATGATGCCGGACTATTAGATGAAGAATTCTTTATGTATTCTGAAGAAATGGAATGGTGCAGCCGGTTGCAACGGTCGGGAAAACTATGTTTGTTTGAAGGACCAAAAGTAGTACACCTTCAGGGAGGATCAAGCAACGAATTCTATAAAATAAAGGAGAAAGAAAACAGCAAAGGCATCTGGAACAGGAAAGGCCGCCAAATCATCTTATCAAATTTACTTAGGATAAAAAAGCAATTTGGCAATGCATGGTTTCTTATAAATCTGTTGATTTATGTTATTGAAATACCGGTGTTCTTTTTTGGATTATTGTTCTACAAAATATTTGCCGGTAAAAAAGAGCATTACAGCTGGAAGTCATTTTTCAGTTATTCCGGCAATATCATTGCGCTATTAAAATATACGATTACAATTTTTCGCAACAAACCTTTTTTTTATAAAATTTCATAGTGCTGTATAAAGCATAAAATGACTGGGAATAATAACACGGGATTTAGGCACTGATTATACGAATTAAGATTTAACGATCGTATCAATGCGGGTTTTATAATTCGGATAGTAAAATAAATAGTACGCCAATTTAAAGTTGAAACAGCACAAGTTGTAAACGTAACATGATCTGGCGAACATGTAAATGAAAAGAAAATAAATATACAGGATATGCCAGTATGCAATGTTTGCGGTGGAGACACAGCTCCAATCACGGTTAAGGAACAAATGATTGGATTGAATGAAGATTTTCTTTACCATCAGTGTACGAAATGCGGTCATACCTATTTAGGTGAAATTCCAATCAACATTGCGAAATATTATAAGGAAGAAAAGTATTACAGTTTTAGAGAACAAAAAACATCCTTAGGGTTATTGTTGAAAAAAATAAAAAATTTAGGCACAAAAAAAGCGGTGCAATTAAAAATTAAAGACAGCTTTTTGTTGTCTCCTTCGCTTAATGCATTACTTACCATTAATGGAATAAATACATCCTCTAAAATATTGGATTTTGGATGCGGTATTGGCAAATTTGTTCACGAATTGAAAGATGCCGGATTCACAGCGGCAGTTGGGTACGATCTTTTTCTGAAGCAAAATTTTCAGGATAATGGCGAAACCTATTTGACAAATGATTTGAATGATTTTGGCAAATCACAATGGAACATTATTACGCTGAATCATGTTTTTGAACATCTCCAAAGTCCGCTTGAAGTGCTTACCGAATTACAAAAAAAGCTACTGCCAGGAGGAAAAATAATACTAAGAATTCCGGTAATTGATTCAATGGCTTACGAAAAATATAAAGAAAACTGGGTTCAGTTTGATGCCCCCCGACACATCAATTTATTTACACGAAAAAGTATAAAACTGGCAATTGAAAAAGATACAAACTTTAAAATTGTAAACATGTACGATGATTCTTCTCACTTTCAATTTACCGGAAGTAATCTCTATCTTGAGAAGAAAACTTTACAGCCCGGTGACAATAATTTTTATAAACGCCTCACATCAATTAAAACCTATTACTATTATTATCTGTCAAAAAAACTGAACAGGCAAAACAGAGGAGACCAGGTTACTGTGGTATTAGAATTAACCCCTTAAGAAAAGAACGAATATTTCTTCTTAAAATAGATATGCAACTCTCTATCATCATCATCAACTACAATACGTTTAGCCTTACCTGTAAGTGCATAGCATCTATCCGGGAAGAATTATTGGATGTTGAATATGAAATAGTATTGGTTGACAATGCCTCGCTGGAATGCGATCCGAAATTTTTCAAACTGCAATTCCCCGAAATCCAGTTAATCATCAGTAAAACCAATACAGGCTTTGCCGGTGGCAATAATCTGGGGATCAAACATGCTACAGGTGAATACATCTTGTTACTCAACAGTGATACAGAGCTAATCAACAATGCACCCAAAATTTGCCTCGAGTATTTAAAGGCGAATAAAAAAACAGGGTTGGTTACCTGCCAATTAATTTATCCCAATGGTACAATACAACACAATTGCCGGCGTTTTAGAACCATCGCCTGGGAACTGTTGGAGGTTTTTCCATTGTATAAACTGCTGCCAAAAGAAAAACAGGCAGCGTTGATGCTTCACCGGTATTTTGACCACCAGAGCTTTACAAACTGCGATTGGGTATGGGGCACCTTTATGATGTTTCCTAAAAATATGGTTCAGCGGCTACCCGGGCAACAACTGGCGGAAGACTTTTTCATGTATTGTGAAGACGTCCTTTGGTGCTGGCAGTTTAAACAATTGGGTTATGATATCCATTTTTTACCAGAGGCGAAAGTAATGCACGTGCACAAAGGGAGTAGCAGCCCGGAAAAATTGAAGCAGGTAAGACTTATGTCAATAAAAAATCATGCTAAATTCATGAAAAAGTTTTATCCTGACCTAAGATGGTATATTTTCGCGGCAATTTATTTTACCAAACAGTACGGTGCCTTGCTAATGGAACGAATCGTTAAATCATTTAATCATAAAAATAAAGCATGAAAATAGCACTCATTACAGGCATTACGGGTCAGGATGGAGCCTATCTGGCCGAATTACTACTCAAAAAGGGTTATACCGTTCACGGGTTGAAGCGCCGTAGTTCGCTGATCAATACCGACAGAATTGATCATCTTTTTAATGATAAAAGTCTTGCCGACCGTTTCCAACTGCATTATGGAGATTTGACAGATGCCTCCAGTTTACTGCGCATCATACAGCAAACACAACCCGATGAAATTTATAACCTGGCGGCTCAAAGCCACGTGCAGGTAAGTTTTGAAACACCGGAATACACAGCGAACTCAGACGGTATCGGCGTATTGAGAATACTGGAGGCAATCCGGATACTGGGTATGGAAAAGAAAACGAAGTTTTACCAGGCATCCACTTCCGAATTGTATGGTTTGGTGCAGGAAGTACCGCAAAAAGAAACCACGCCTTTTTATCCACGTTCTCCATATGGAGTTGCGAAATTATATGGTTATTGGATTACTGTAAACTATCGTGAAGCATATGAAATGTATGCGGTAAACGGAATCCTTTTTAACCACGAAAGTCCGTTAAGAGGAGAAACTTTTGTAACAAGAAAAATAACCATCGCCGTATCTAAAATAGTTACCGGCCAGGAAGATATATTGAAACTGGGTAACCTGGATGCAAAAAGAGATTGGGGCCACGCCAAAGATTATGTAGAAGGCATGTGGATGATGATGCAACAGGAAGTTCCGGAAGATTTTGTGTTGGCAACCGGTATTACAACTACTGTTAGGGATTTTGTAAGCATGTCATTTGCTGAAACAGGAATAGAACTGGAGTTCCAGGGAACAGGTATTGATGAAAAAGCATTTGTAAAGAAATGCAATCATCCCGATTACCAGTTACCGATCGGCAAACAGGTAGTGGGTATTCATCCACGCTATTTCAGACCAACTGAAGTAGACCTATTGATTGGAGACCCAACCAAGGCGAATACAAAATTAGGCTGGTATCCAAAATATGATTTACCCATGTTGGTAAAGGAAATGATGGAAGAAGAGTTGAAAACACAGACGGCTAAATAACGTTTCATAAATAGCGTGAATGGTCAATGATGAATGGTGAATATTTTGTTATTGAACAGTCTCCAACAAAGATCGAATGGTCATTTATTCTTAACATTGAAAAGGTTTAATAAAAAAGTCCCTCAGGTTTTTGCCTGGGGGACTTTTTTATGCAATCAACTATCGGCATTAGTGGTATGGTTGGTGAATGCTAACCCTCGCAACCAAGCGGTACCGATGGTTAGACTGGTGAATAGAAACCCTTTCACCCGCGGATAAATCTGCGTTTTACCTCAACATGCAAACACTAAAAAACCGCCAGCGCAAACAGGTCAGGCAAACCGGTCTAACCTGCGTTACCGACCGGTTTGCCCGGCCTTTCCTTCCACTCATTTTTTTATAATCGACATACAGGTTATATTTACAACTTTATGAGTGCGTAGTAAATCAACAGTATATATAATGAACGACTTAAGGAAATATTTCGACAACAATACCAACCGGGTAATACATAAATGGGAACATTATTTTGAAATTTACGATCGGCATTTCAGCGCTTACCGGGGTAAAGAAATTGTGATACTTGAAATAGGTGTTTTTCAGGGTGGGTCTTTGCAAATGTGGAAGCATTATTTTGGTTCGAAAGCAAAAATTTATGGCATTGACATAGACCCCGATTGTAAAAAATTTGAAGAAGAAAACATTGAAATATTCATTGGCTCACAATCAGATAAAAACTTTCTTGCGGAGGTAAAAAAGAAGATGCCGACTATTGATATTTTAATAGATGATGGTGGCCACACCATGAACCAGATTAAAACGTCTTTCCTGGAATTATTTGACCATGTGAAACCGAATGGCATCTACGCCATTGAAGACCTGCACACCAGCTACTGGCTTGATTATGGAGGCGGTTACAAAAGACAGGGCAGCTTCAACGAATTCAGTAAAAACATAGTGGATTCCATTCACGCATGGCACACCCGCCAAAGCAATTTTGCCATTGATCAATATACCCGTACTGTACATTCATTGCACTATTACGACAGCATCACCATCATAGAAAAACGTACCATGCAAGCCCCCGTAAATTTAACTTCCGGCGTGCAGATCGGCGATCCTTTTGCACCCTGGAAACGAACATCGGTTGAAAAGGTAATCCGCAAAATCGGTCTTGGAGTGAATATTGTTTTGGCGGCGCTGCGGTTGCCAAGTATTCCTAAAATTTAAACTGCATTAACAATCAGTACATCCTTTTTTGAAAGCTTTTGTAAAACAAAAAAAGGTTGCGCAAGGCCGCATTGCCATCAATTATTTTCGCCAGCCGGATGCCAGGATATTGCTCCGGATGAAAATTAAGATCAGGGGCAATTTTTTGCACGCACTTTTTTGCAGAGGCAATGATACTATCCATGGTAACACCGGTTCTGTTGGCTTTGGAAATATAGATTAGTTTATGACAGGAACCAACTACGTGATTTTTTAAAAATGCAGCCACATTTTTTTCAATTATCTTCTCATCAATCGCATTCCTGGTTTTTAGTGAACTAAAAAAATCTATCAACATTTCAAAAGCGGTGAACCTGAATTCACCAGTTGATTTGGAGGTATTATTAAGGTGTAGCCTGAATTCAAAACAGTTGTCTGGCGCTACTGCCAGGTAACGATCCTGTATCAGCTTTAGCCACAATTCAATATCGGCATATAGCAAATTGGGATAAGGCGGGATGCCATCCATTGCGTCATAATCTTTGGTACGAACCATAAAACCGGTCGCCGTAATCTCTATCACATTTTGAAGTACAGACTCCAGTAGTTCAGCCGGCCCTATCTTCGCTCGCATAGGTGCGCAGGCACGAATCAGCTTGCCTTCTCCGTCTATAAAATTAAAATGAGTCTGGTACAGCCCTGCATCCGGAAAACGTTGTATCAGCGCATCAATGGTAGCCAGGTAATTTGGATAAAGGACATCATCATGCCCAAGGATCGTCATAAATTCATTGCGGGGAATTGAAGGAATTCGTTGCCAGTTTTCAACGATGCCAAGGCGTATTTGGGTTGGGTAAATTTTTATCCTGCTGTCTCCCATTGAATTTACATAATCAAGCGTGCCATCTGTACTACCACTATCGAGGACAATGATTTCAAAATCCTTTAAAGTTTGTGCCAGCACACTGCCAATACATTGCTGTATCCATCGTTGGCTGTTGTAGGTTGGCACTATAAAACTATATTTCATATTGGGTGATTCGCTTTTTAATCTTCTCCCTACGGCGATATTATAATTCTCTGAGGCGATTTAAGAATGAAAATTTCATTTAACAAATTGCGGCAGGTGAAAGATGAACCCAAATCGGGCATTATTTGCTGGCTACCATTACGTAGTTGAGACATAAGACTTCATCGTAAAATTTTCTATCAATAAACAACCCAAAGGCATTGATGAGCAGAGTAAGTTTTAGATTAATAAAAATGAATTTAGCAAGTTTTGTGAATAGTCCTTTTTTGCGAAAGCCCAGGTAAAATGAGTTTACAAAAATCTGGAATACAGTAGCCCATTTACCACCATTGGATTTACAATAATCCACCTTGAAACCATGTTGCTCCAATAAATAAGTCATGCCATATTTGGTGTATCTAAAGTAGTCGTGAGGTTCTTCGTGCAATTCCCATGTAAACGGAAAAGACAAAATTAATTTACCGCCAGGCGCAAGAACTCTAAAAGCTTCTTTTATCATTTCCGCAGGATAAGGAACATGCTCAATTACCTGGGAACTAAAAACAGTATTAAACTGATTGTCGTCAACCAGCAATTTATTTGCAGGACAAATAATATCAACTTTATTTAAATCGCTTTGCACAATATCACAACCTGAATAAGCACACTGCTTTTTGTCGAACAGCACCTCGTAGGGTTTATTTCCACAACCTACGTCAAGCACATTCCCTGTGGCATAGACATCAATAACATACTTTAAATCCCTGATAAGATTCGAAAGAACAATAAAGTCTTTCGAATTTTTGTCCACTTCAATATCTCTTAATCTTTTAACATTCTCTGAATGCATACTTAAATTTTTAGATATTTAAAAAGACGTTTTTTCA
>JBBQQP010000180.1:0-7056 GCA_038215675.1 Chitinophagales bacterium
CATCACTGATACCAATTTTTACTATATCAAAATTATTGTTTTGATGCAACAGGTATTTGTGGTTGCTTTCACTAATTTTTCCTGGCATTGCTTCTGTAAGATTACTAAGCACAATGTACAGGTCGCTTATTTGCTGGATAACTACCTGGAAAGATTTTATGTTCTCACCTTCGTAAGGTATCACTGCAAGACTATCGCTTACTATTTTGTAGGGCAGCCCGATGCCGATTAATATCTTTTCCAATTCATACTGCGCTTTTTTTACCACGGGTTTTGCTTTCGGTTTTGGTTGGGCATAGGCAAAGCCTGCAATCAGCAGGACGCACAACAAAGAGAATAAGTTTTTTTTCATGTTTAATTGTTTAAGTGTAGGTTTTTTAAAAATGTTTCTATCGGGCCTTTAAATATTTTATCGCTGAAAGCAACTACCGCAGCGGCAGCTATTTTATCTTTTCTAAATGAAGATAACATTACCACACACTTTTTTTTATTTTGATAAAAATTACCAATAGCCAGGGTAGATGCCCATCCATCCCATAGTTGTTCGGTCATTATTTTAAGTGGCTTTTTATTGGCCTTGGTCAACTGTTTTACCACATGCTCATTCCACTGAGACATCACATCTTTCATTATATCATCCCTGGCGGGCTGGCTTTTGTAAATTGTGATAATACAAAAGCTGGTATCATTATTTTTCATGCTCCATAGCACCCGGGAAGGGAATTCACTTTTTGTAAAAAATTCTGGTGGCGTGTAGGTGAATACATCAAAGCTGTTGGTTTGTGCCTGCAGGCTTGCAGTTAAAAAGAAAAAAAGGAAAAGTACCAGGGTGTCTTTCATGTAATTATTTAAATGTAAGGTGTTTACATTTTAGTTGATTACCTATCCCTGAAAAACAGGATATTTTATTATTTAAGAAATTGCAGGTATAATTTCCTGCTGTCGAAATTAAATAGCGTATGCAGGCTTTGAATCAGCGGAGGTATTACAATATATTTTTAGATACTGCCAAAGCATATAACCCTTATAAGAAAGTTTTAAAATCAAGCAGCGAATGATTGATCGCTTAAAATGATTTAAAGGGCCACTTTGAGATAAAATATTCCGGACTTTTCATTTTCAAAATCCCCAAAAACAGGATTTATTTCATTGGTTGTCACATCATTTTACTTCAACTATAAACCATCTGATAATGGTGCAGTCAGAATAACACCCTTCAAAACACAAAGTATTGCGTTTGGGAAATAGCTGGTTTTTTTCATCCAATGCTTCAGCCAATTGTTTGGCAGTTGCGTTGGGAGAATCTTTAACTGTAAGCATTGTTATTCCCATTTGCTCTATCAACTTTCGTTTTTTGGGGCATTGGTTATACCACTATTTTTATGCTTCTTTCAGCATGCTGTTCACCTGTTTTTACGAAGCAGATTTTGGCAGCAATTTTTAATTTTTTGCCTTGTTGTGCAGGTGCCCCAAAGTAAAAACCAGGTGCAAAGCGTAAAAGATTAATTGTCTTCGTTAGTAAAAAGTATCTTACCGGGATGGGCTGAATTGAAAAACTTAGGCCAGCACTTAAACGCTTAATATACCAAAAAGCACAAGTAATGAAATTGTTATTCTTCAGGTATGATCATAACCGTCATTCTAAATCTGGAAGCCGTAAGGGTTCTAATATCTCCCAGGGGATTGCTGTATGCCGCAATGAGTGTATATGAGCCAGCCTCCCAACTAAAAACTTTGTTGCCTGTAGAAATACTTATAAACTCTCCGTTAGGTATACGTGATGACATTAGCGGCGTTATCGGGAGGAGGGTATTGATTGATATTGCCAGGTCGACCTGCTGGCTGCTGCAACCAAAGCAGGATGTTGATTGCACCTGGCCGGTTACATTTACAATTACTTTTGAGCGTTTTGGTAAAGTTATAGCCTGCGTAAGACCAGGTAATGGATTGTAATTTGTACTTGAACTTGGTGCAGTTTGTATAAACTCTGTTATGTTATTGTAAAGATAATTTGTGCCGTTTACCCATTTTGATGCATTAGCACCTGCAGATGCAAGTACCTGTCCGGTTGTGCCTGTACTCCCATTGATAGCCAATGCGCCGTTCGGTTTAAAAGCAAATCGTTCATTAAAAGTACCGGCTGCATCAAAACCAATTGCCACATCTGCACTGGGATTATCTGCATATATCTGCAACCTGTTGCCCGCCATACCAAACCCGGCATCACCGGTAGCTCCGGGGTATAAGGTAATTTTTTTGCCAAGTGATGGAGGGAAACCCAGCGGGGCATTGGGGTTAGCAGTACCAATACCTACGTTGCCATTGTTTCTTATCCTCAGTTTTTCTGAAAGCCCTCCCAAACCTTTGTTGGAGGTTAAAAAAGTTAAATCAATGGTTTCATTTCCTGTCGCATTATTTACTAAATCGCCTTGTATCATTGCGGCTTCCACATCTGCAGGGGTGGCTGCATTATTCTTTATGGTAAAAGCTATATTGGGATAATTTGAACCGGGAACATTGCCTTTTAACAACAAACCACCGTAGCCACCAAAATTTTTTTGGTCAACAGTAATTTGTCCGTTTACATTCAAGCTGGAAGTGGGATTACTGGTTCCTATTCCCACCCTGCTATTAATGCCATTGTAGGTAAGGCCCCATCCACCATTTGCCGGACCGCCGAAGAACCCGATATTCTGATTGTTTTGCGTTCCCATAAAACCAAGCAGTCCGCTATTGTCGGCTTTATACAACCACACACCAGGCGTTTGATTTACATCCAGGGGGAGGGATCCATTTTTAAGAAGCAATCTTCCATTCAGACTCATAGCATCTGTGCCAGCATTAAATATACGCATACGTTCAAAAAAGTTTAAACTGCTTCCATAGCCGAACACAATGTTTGCAGCAGCTGCGTCTGAATGTATTTGTAGCAAGCCGCCCTGTACACCAAAGCCATAATGACTGCCAGTATTGCCATATAAAGAAATTTTATCGCCGAGGTTGGTACCGAAATTTAAGGGGAACCCTGGTGTGGTAGTTCCAATGCCCACATTTTGAGAATAAATAATACCGAAGCAGCAAAAAGATAAAATGATGAAAAGTAATTTTCTCATGTTTGGTATTTTTAGTACTGTAAATATGAGGAAGACGCGGCCAGAAGTTTATCCTCTAAAAACAGGATTTTTTTTCGCTACTAAAAATCATGGAAAAAGGGGAGCGCATATTGTTCTGCCGTTTTGTTTTTTTGTAGAATGAATGGAAAAGGATTATTTTTCTGGATGATGAAAAAATACCTGCTGCTTTTTCCCATTTTGCTTATCAACCTTACCATGCTGGGACAGACAGCCAATATGGATAGTTTGCTAAAGCGGTTGAAGTCAATAAAGGAAGATACCACTGGCGTAAATTTATACCTGGAAATTGGCAATGCCTATGTAGGAGTTGAGCCGGTAAAAGCAAAAGAATATTACAGAAAAGCAATAGAACTCGGCACTAAAAAGAAATTACACACCGCAACTATAAAAAGTATTTTTAATTACAGCAGTATTTTTAGTATTACAGGCGAGTATGATTCTTCGATGGTGTATAATGAAAAAGCACTGGCTCTTGCCAGGGAAATAAAAGATTCGCTTAATACCGGCATAGCATTATTTAATATCGGTGTAACGCACGGGTTTTTGGATAATTATGAAGCGGCTATTCAGAATTGCCAGGAAGGATTGAAGATGATAGAAGGTAAGGTTTATAAAAAACTTGAAGTTCAAATCAATGATCAGTTACAGGGGCTCTATTGGCAGATGGCACAATATGATAAGGCAATCGGGTTTGGTGAAAAAGCAGTACAACTATCCAGGCAATTGCATACGCCATACGAACTTGCGAAATCATTATCCAACCTATCCATAAGCTATCTTGCAAAAAGCATGCAGCCTAAAGCATTGCCATTATTAACAGAAGCATTGGAGATTGCAAGAAGTTTAGGTAACAACAACCTTGAAAGTACAATCCTGCTCAACATGTCAGATATCTTACTGGTGTCTGGTGATTATGAAAAGGCGAAACAGTATATCGACAGGAGCATTTTGTTGTACAGCCGTATTGGTTCTAAGGATGGGGAAGCCATCTCTTTAAGGGCTTTGGCAATATATTATTTACAAAAGAAAGATTTCAGTAATGCACAAAAACTGGCATCAGCGTCAGCCATCATGGCTAAAAAAAATGGTCGTGCACTGGATCATGCGGAAGCCATCCATATATTATCGAGCGTTGCATTTGCAAGCGGTGATATGAGATTGGGCGATCAGTATTACAGACAGTATGGAGATTCTATCAAGTCATTGGTGAAAAAACTATTATCACAAAAGTCGGCCGATCTGGAAAAAAAATATGAAACAGAAAAGAAAGAAACCCAGATCAAAAAACTGGAAGCAGATAAACAGGTACAGCGGCTTTCCATAAGGCAGAAAAATACCTTGAACTATATTTTAATTGGTAGTGCTGTCACCCTATTAATTATCTCTTTACTTTCTTATCGTACTTATCAACAAAAACAAAAATTGCAACAGCAACGCATTAATGAGCTGGAAACCGAAAAACAACTAACGGCTACCGAAGCGGTATTAAAAGGCGAAGAACAGGAACGAACGAGACTGGCAAAAGATTTACATGACGGTTTAGGAGGAATGCTCAGCGGTATTAAATACTCATTAAATACTATGAAAGGAAATCTCATTATGACGCCTGAGAATGCACAGGCTTTTGAACGCAGCATGGATATGCTCGACAGTTCTATACAGGAAATGCGACGGGTGGCACACAACATGATGCCGGAAGCTTTAGCGAAGTTTGGATTGAATACAGCATTGAAAGATTTTTGTAATGATGTTACTCAAAGCGGTGTATTAAACGTTGCCTACAGCTCTATAGGGTTGGAAAATGAAGTGATCGAACAAACAACGTCGATCACCATTTACCGTATTGTACAGGAATTAATTAACAATACCATGAAACATGCCGCTGCCTCAGCCGCCATTGTTCAATTGAGCAATACGGGCGGACAACTTTCCTTAACCGTAGAAGATGATGGTAAAGGATTTGATCCGGTAATTTTAAAGAGAGCAAAGGGAATTGGATGGACCAATATTCAAAGCCGTGTAGCTTTTTTAAAAGGCAGATTAGATGTAGATTCTAAAACAGGGAAAGGCACTTCTGTGCATATTGAAATAAATACAATTGCCAATTAAGCATCTAAGTAAATAACCATTAACTTATGGGGAAAAGATGCATTCTTCATTGTAAATCTAAAAGGACGGATTTCCTCCATGCAGACATTGTATGAAAACAGCTTATCAAAAATGGATTTATTCAGCAACGAAACAGACGGCTCAAAAAATTTATTGCCCAAAGACGGGATTGTAAATTATTATGGAAAACAATTAACACACCGGGAGGCAACCGAATATTTTGATTGCTTATACAAAACAATCGCATGGAAAAATGACCAGGCAATTATCTATGGAAAGGCAATGGTTACCAAACGGAAAGTGGCCTGGTATGGGGATCTGGATTTTGAATACACGTATTCGAACACTACAAAAAGAGCTTTACCGTGGACAAAGGAATTACTGGAATTAAAATCAATTGCAGCAGAACGAACGGGAGAAAATTTCAATTCCTGTTTGCTCAATTTATACCACAACGGAGGTGAAGGAATGGCATGGCACAGTGATGCAGAAAAGGACTTAAAGAAAAACGGAGCAATTGGTTCAATGAGCTTTGGAGCAGAACGCAAATTTGCTTTTAAACACAAAGAGACTAAAGAAACTGTGTCAATAATTTTAGAACATGGCAGTTTGTTGGTAATGAAGGGTTCTACACAAACCAATTGGCTGCACCAACTACCACCGATGAAGCGTATAATTAAGCCGAGAATAAACTTAACTTTTAGGACGATTCATTTTTAGATGAAACGGGTAATGACAAAATAAGGGCAAAGGGTCAAATGTTTAAGGCATGTATCGGATTCGCCCCGAGAGTAAACTCTATGGAATAGGCTTTTCAGTCAATTAAATAAAGATCAAGATGACATTCTGGAAGAATGGGTAAGCAATACAATTTCCTTTCAAGGTTAAAGAAACATCCAGAAAAATTCAATTTGTTACCCATTTTATCATTGTTCATTTCATTAAAAACTTACAAAAGACCATACAAAAATCTTTTTCACAAACAAGACATACAAAGGAAGGTATGTTGGGAGAAATGATACTTTGTACTTTCAGTGGGATATCTGTTAGTGTAGCGATTAAACTTTTTTAATGCCAGCTTGGTTAAATGCATTAAACTTGTAGTCAGCTTAATCAAAACCACATGCTTATCAAGATAACCGTCTTAATTCTAATGCTTAGTTTTTCATATGCCTATGTGCAGGCGCAGCAGAACAAACGCATCGACAGTTTAGAAAAGAAAATTGCTACTGCCCTTCCGGATACCAACAAGGTAAATCTATTGGTGGACCTGGCCATACAATACGTCAATACAGATTCTGCAAAGGCTATACAAAATATTACCAACGCCCTCAAATTAGCCAATCAATTAAAATATGTAGACGGACAAATAGATGCGTACAATAACCTCGGCATTTTTTACATGACTTTTAATAATATGGAAAAAGCACTTTCTAATTATAAAGAGGTGGAGATACTTGTAAAAAAATACAACAAAGAAGCTATACTCACCAATTTGTATACTAGTATGGGCAATCTTTATTCCGACTGGAATAAAAGTGCCGAGTCAATTGCATACCATAATAAAGCCATTGAAATTGGATTAAAATACAACAATAAGAAAAGTGTGGGTATGGCCTACAACAACCTTGGTACCGAGTATATACAAAACGGCAATCTGGTAAAAGCCACTGAATATTTATTGAAAGGGATTGCTATCCGGGAAGAAATCAATGACCAGAAAGGGATTGCCAACATGAGTATGAACCTGAGTGTACTATTCAAAGAACTAAAAAAGTATGACGATGCCATTACTTATGGCAACAACGCCATT
>JBBQQP010000181.1:0-7038 GCA_038215675.1 Chitinophagales bacterium
CCAGGTAATGCTCGTGTTGCAAAATGCTGAAGCAAAAATAAATCACCGGTTAGGTGGTGCAACAATGAAACGTTCAGAGTTTGCATCAAACCTGCAGGCAACATCCATGTTTGATTCGACGTTCATTTTTTCCGAATCAGCGCAGGGGTTGCATTTAAATTTGGAGTATGCTACTTCCCTGTTCAAACAGTCGACCGCAGAGCGAATGGTGGCGCATCTTGGCAACTTGCTGCAGTCGATCGTACTCAATCCAAAATGCAGCATCAACAATCTTGATATGCTTAGTAAAGAAGAGAAACATCATTTGGTAGTCGGCTTTAATCCTGCAATACAAACCGCTTCAGAAAACAAAACAATACTTGATTTGATTGAGCAACAAGTTTTACTACATCCAAATAAAATCGCTGTAACCTTCGAAGGTGAATTAATTACTTACAGGCAACTGGAAGAACGTTCGGATAAACTGGCCAGGTATTTATCCGGCCTGAACGTTTATCAAACAATGGTACCCATCCTATTCGACCATAGCATCGATATGTTAGTAAGCATTCTTGCCATTATAAAAGCCGGTGCAGCTTATGTGCCCATTGACCCGGAATATCCAGGTGAAAGAATTGATTTTATAATAAGCGATACGGCTGCAAGTGTGGTTCTGTGTGAGAAAGAATACAGGTCAAAAGCAACCGGAATAACGCAAGTAACAACGGTGGAAGTTAAGGGTGATTGGCAACCTAAGCCGCATACAATTACTTCAACTGTTGCTACCAAAATTGTTCCCGACGATATAGCATATGTAATTTACACCTCTGGCAGTACAGGTAAGCCAAAGGGTACGTTAATCACCCATAGAGGTCTGGCAGCATCATCAGCCTCACGTATACAGTATTATGGAAACACCGGGAAGGTGCTTTTGATACCATCAGTTGCATTCGATTCTTCCGTGGCAGTAATTTTTGGTTCATTGGTAAGCGGTGGCACATTGGTGTTGTGCAGGCACCAACAGATAAAAGAGCCGGGCATTGTTAAGGGCTTATTGGAAAACACAGACACCATACTTTGCGTTCCCTCCTACTACCGGTTTTTACTGGACGAAGGAATCGTTCAGACAAGCAGCATCAGCAGGGTAATTGTAGCCGGAGAAAACCTTGACACTGGTGTTGTGACCAAACACTTTTCGGAAACAAACAACTGTAAACTATACAACGAGTATGGCCCTACAGAAGCAACTGTTTGGAGTACCGTTGCGGAGGTAAAGCCCGGCGAACCCATAACCATTGGCAGGCCGATAAATACAGCCCGTTTGTACATTGTAAACAACAGCTTGCAACTGGTACCCGAAGGTGTTGCCGGCGAACTGTGTATAGGAGGACCGCAGGTAGCAGCAGGTTACCTGAACCTTCCAGAAAAAACAAATGAAAAATTTGTTCGGGATCCGTTTGAATCAGGTACTAAAAATAAAATGTATCGAACTGGTGACATGGCCCGGTGGCTACCCGGAGGCGAAGTGGAATATCTTGGGCGGATAGACGACCAGCTGAAAATAAGAGGTAACCGTGTTGAGCCAGCATCAATAGAATATTTGCTAAATGAATGCGAAGGCGTAGTACAATCCGTAGTAGTTGCAAAAGCCCACACTGATGGAACTAACCGGCTGGTGGCTTTTGTAATTGTTGATGGTACATTTAGCCCCACTAAATATTCCCGCTATTTAAAAGAGAGAATCCCGTTGTTTATGGTACCGGAGCAATGGCTACAGGTGCAGCAATTTGCATTAACCCGCAATGGCAAAATTGATAAGCAGGCGCTACATAAAATCGAAATATCGCACTCAAAAATAAACAACTTCGTTGAGCCAAAAGCAGGGTTGCAAAATGACCTTGCGGTAATATGGCGGCAAATGCTTACCCTTGAAACGATTGGTATTTACGATAATTTTTTTGCGATTGGTGGTCATTCTTTGATGGCTATGCGGCTGGTGTCTGTTATAAAACGGCAACTAAAATATGACGTTTCTATTAACGATGTTTTTATGCATCCGACTATAGCTGAATTAGCGGATTTTATAGAAAACAAAATTAACAATCCAACCCTATACCAATCAAATTATATGCCCCTTGTAACAGTAAAGCATGGAGGAAACAAAATGCCTTTATATATTGTTGCAGGAGGAGGAGGTAACGCACTTTTGTTTAAAAGCTTTAGCGAATTACTGGATGTAGATCAGCCTGTATACGTATTTCAGTCACCGCTTGATGACAAACACTTTACCGGTTTTCCATCAGATATTGAAGGCATAGCAACTGCATTTATAAAAGTATTAATCGAACACAACCCATACGGACCATACTCAATAGCGGGCCATTGTATTGGAGGACTTATTGCTTTTGAAATGGGCAGGCAATTGAAGGCAATGGGTAAAGAAGTTCAATCACTGGTATTGTTCGATACCGTAATTCAAGAGGAGCAAAAGCTTTCGGCAGATTTGCTGGCTGGCAATAAAAAGAAATCACTTTTTGAAAAACTGATAAAAAGAATTGAGCAAAAAATAGCGTTTGAATTCTTTCTTGTAATCAGGCATCCCCGCACCTTTTTTCACTATAGAGCGCAAGCGCTTCACAAAATATTTTTTGGTAGAAAAGGAGGTCCGGCGATTGGCGAAACATCCCAGGATGCAGACTTGCAAGCTGCAGAGAAATCCAAAAACCTCTACTCAAACGCAAGATCACAATATTGCCTGGGCCATTATGGCGGTGTAATATCACTTTTTGTTGCAAACGAGCGATATTATTTTACTGACGAAGTCCAAAAGGTTAAATTCAAAAGGTTATCATGGCCTGTGGCCAGCATTCAGAAGTGGTCGCTGGTTTGTTCTGTACTAACTGTAAGTGAAACCGGTGGAAACCACACCGAAATGTTTAATAACACCCATGGAACTACTTTGGCTGTCGAATTACAAAAAATACTGGATGCAGGAAAAGACAATAAATAACAAAGAGCATACTATCACCCGTTGCCCAACAAAATGTAAACCAGGGAAATTTTATTTTTAACAGAAGCAAAAAAGCCGGCAATGCCAGCTTTTACTTCAGGCTGATACATCAAATCAGATTCTAAAAGAAAGATGGAATGATATCCGGCTGGCGAATCGATTTCCACAGCACATCCTGCTTTTTAACATGCAAGGATAGTTAAGAAACTTTGCAGGTGTAATTAGTGCATTAACTTGTCACTATAATACCTGAACATCAATCATATTAAACTTCAGGAAATAACAGAATTGGTATTCCAGGTTTCAAAATGCAATACTTGTATTTTTCACTTCAGCCTAAAGTGATTTCAAGCTCGCAATCTAAATTCGCTTTTAAGTATTTGCTTGTAGTCGTAACCTTTTAAAGGAGAAACCAGCTCATAAAAAAACTCTCTCAAACGTCCAGTAAGATGCTACCAGCGCAATACAGGTTGACAAGGAATAAACAATTCTTGTCCTGAACCAGACCTTGTTTCGCAGGGGAATAATGAGGATGCTAAACAAAGCGGCAATTACCGCAATCTGCCCTACCTCAACGCCAATATTAAAAGCAATGATGGAAGTGTAAAACTTACCAGCCGGCAATCCAATTTCATTCAACGCACTTGCGAACCCCATCCCATGTATCAGCCCAAATAGAAATACGATCAATATCCTCCATGGTTTTAGTTCGGTCAGCAGCATATTTTCTATTGCTACAAATACAATGGAAAGCGCAATAATTGGTTCCACCACAGCTGAGGGTGCCACTATAAGGTTCTTCATGCTCAGCGCCAGTGTGATGGAATGCGCAACAGTAAAAGCAGTCGCCTGCCACAAAATAGTTTTTATATTAGTACTCAGCAAACAAAGCCCGGCCACAAACAAAATATGGTCAATACCTGCCGGAATAATATGCTGAAAGCCAAGCCTCAAATAATACCATACCACATCCGTTACCGGTGCATTTTCCAATGCGTAATTAATGGTATGGGCTTTAGCGATTGTGGCAGTAAACAAAGAGAAGGTCACAAGCACCAATCCTTTTATGATGGTCGTATTCCAAAGCTTCATAAAAATCTTTTATAATTCACTAAATTTTACCAAGCAGTTGCTCGCTCTGGTGTTTTAAATTTTCCGGCAGGTATGCATTATTTTTAAGTGCCTGTTCCAGGTATCCTTTTGCTTTTACTTTATCGCCCGTTTTCTCATAAATTAATCCTGCCCTGCAAAGCAGCACGGGATTTTTACTGTTGGTTTGAAGTGCTACCTCTATGTGGGGCAGTGCTTTCGAATAGTCACCTTTCTGATAGTAAACCCAGGCAAGCGTTTCATTTACGTCAATATTTTTGGGGCGGCGATTGTATTCTGCAAGGGCATGCTCCAGTGCTTTATCAAAATTGTTCACCTTTAGGTAAGCATAGGCCAGTTCCCGATCAGCATAGTGACCGACGCTTTCGTCAGTAGCTGCTGCAGCTGCATTTTTAGTCATTTCTTCAATCACAAGCCTGGCAGTAGTTGCAGCTTTTTCCGTTTGCCCCGCCAGTTGGTAAACATCCACCAATTCCTCTTTAAAAGAAAAATCACTTGCAAGGGTGTCTGCCTGTTGGTAATAATCGATAGCCTTGTTGAAATCCTTTGCGGCAAGTGACAACCGTGCCATACCAGCCAGGGCCTGCACATAACCTGGCCGCACATTCAGCGACATAGTGTACTGCTCCTCAGCAGTTTTCAAGTCTCCCACTTTTTCATATAAATGCCCCAGTTGCACTCTTGACCATTCGGTTGATTCATCACCTGGCACTCCGGCCTCTATTGCCATTTCCATGGCCTCAATGGCTCCGGGGTAGTCGCCATATATTTCGCGGAGGTACGATGCCCTTGCATACGAACGGAGATCGGGCCTGATCGACATCATCTTTTCGGCGTTGATTAGAGCAGAATCGTAATTTCCCATTTCCACATGACCATCCACCAGTATCCCATACAGAAATGCATTGTAGGGATTTATTTTTGCCGCATTTTCTGCCATCATTAACCCATCGGCAAAATGATGCTGCGAAAGATACAAGAGTGATTTTAAAGTCAGGGCTTCAAAATTTGCCGGTTCGATTGCCAGAATTTCATTTACAAATTTCATAGCGGCCACGTCGTAATATTGGTAATTACCCGTTGCCCTTGCTTCCATAATAAATAGATTAGCCAATGCAACTTTAGATTTTGTATCGGCGGGATTGGTTTTTACGGCTGCTGATAACCTGGCTGCATTTACTTTTGTGGTTGGCCATTCGGGGGAATTTTTTAAGATGCCTTTCCGTTCGAGCAATTCATATACAAGCCCTTTTTTCTTCTTTTCCCCGTTGTTAAATTTAAGCACTACAAATCCTGCAGCGCCGATAAATAATATGATTAAAGCAGTGTAGAGTTTATTTTTGTTCATATTAGTAGCGTTTTTTAAAATAATAAAAACAAATGAATGGCCATCAAATTTTCAATGAACATTCATGATCAAAAAAATATTTATAAATAAAAAGCAGGTTAAGCAAATTTTAAAAAAACAAGTCCGCCGGGTATCAACGGACCTGTTTTGATATTCATCTTAGTTACTCTATTTAACCCTTGATTACCTTCAGGCTTTGTTTCATCACTCCATCTTTGGATACTTTAATAAAATAAATACCTTTTGTCAAATCACTACTATTCCAGTTTTGGGTGTAGGTACCAGCCTTTAAGCTTCTATTTACCAACACTCTTATCTGGCGCCCGTCCATGTCGTACAATGAAATATTAATTTGAGAAGCTGCATCCAAGCGGTAGCGGATAGTTCCGCTATTCACAATTGGGTTGGGCGATGTAGTTGCAATTACTTCAGGGGCTGCTAAAGCTAATCCCTGGTAAACTGCTCTGTTATTTCCCATTTCAACAGCCGTTGAAGGCTGTGTACCGGGTGCACAATCACAAATATGCGTACCAGCCCAAGGTGTTGCCAGGTATGGAAACGATTTTTTAAATGGTGCGTCATTTTTCTCAACGCCTGTTGTATAGCCCAATACATTCATTAACTGCGGAGTTACCGGGCTACCACCGATCATGTAATCATCATACCATAGTCCTATGGCGGCTAACACCACCCCGCTTACCACCTGCAATTCAATGCGGGTTACATCATCTTCCAGTCTTCGTCCATTTGGAAAGCCATCCATATTCGGAATGTTCTGGATGGATGTATTAGCATAAGCAGGATCCAGCAAACCAGTTACAGCCGCCTGCACAATTCCTAATGAGCTAAAGTCTTTACTGTCCCTCGGCGTTGGTGGTACGGCCATATTTAACCGAAGCATATCGCCACCATTTGGTAAAAAATTATTGATGAATGGCTTACCCATTGCGAGTGGATTTCCTGCCGGTTTGCCGGTAGCCAGTTGATAAGGCGCAAGGTTAGGAACACCTGTATGAAAAATTGGATAAAGATCAACCGACCTTGGTGACATGGGAGCAGGTAATAATAATTTGCCAAAAAGAGCATCGTCAAGCGCAGTGCCTGCAAGTGCAGCATTTCCTTTCAAACCGTACAGGCCATCCTGTCCATTTCCAAATCCGAATTTACCGAGTGAATTCTTCTGAATACGAAGGGGTTTAAAAGCCGGAATTGCCGGACCAAATTTTGCATCATCCATGTAAAGAGCCAGCTCCGGGTTATAGAAATAATTTCCAAACCTTTTAATTGCATCTAAATCATCATAAGGTGTAAGTGCATTCCATAAATCTTTGTCGCCAATGGGAACAACCACTTCATTGGTTAAAGGCATGCCCAACCGTGAAACCTGGATCCACTTGCCGTTATTGTCTTCGAACTCAATGTAACGGCCACCGGGATCTTTTTTCACATCCTTACCAGTTACTTCCCTTAAAATACTCACTTTTTGACGGCTGGCGCTTGCCCACACGCCAATCACGAAATTGGGATCAAGAATGTTTGCAGCAGCACTAACTGGTTTGTGTGCTTTTTGCAAAGTCGCAATATCAATCTG